>JAEYZJ010000183.1 GCA_023430705.1 Pseudomonadota bacterium
CTGGTCAGGTTGGGCGTGCGGCTGTCGCGCGCCCCGGCCGGAAAGCGGATGCCCTCGGCCAGCCGCACCTCGCCTTCCGGCGAAAACCGGGCGAGGCAGCGCAGCACCTTGTCGCGATTGGCCTTGAGCGTATTGACGCGCAGATCGAGCGAGGGCCTCCCGGCGAGCGCCCGGGCCTCGGCGATCCAGTCGTCGCCGAAACTGTGCTGCAGGTGCGGCGCGACCCATTCCGGCACGTCGGCGCGGATATGGTCGGGCGCATCGGCGAGCGGGTCGGCGGCGGTGAGGCGTGCCGCTTCCGCGTCGGTGACGGGGGCCGGAGCGAAGCGGTCGCCGCCGAAGCTGTCGTTGAGGGCGGCGATATCCTCGCCCCACTCGCGCACGACGACGGCCAGCACCAGCGCGCGCGGCTCGTCGGCACCCATGACATGGGCGAGCGAGGAACGGCGGCGCAGCGCGTCATAGACCAGGTTGCCGATGGCGGCCCGGTCGCCGGCGCCGGCGAAGCGGTTGTTGAGGCCCCACGATTTCAGCGCCTCGGCCACCGGGCGCTTGTGCGCGTCGATGTCGGCGAGCACCTCGATGGCGGCGGCGATCCGGCCAGGCAGGCGCATCAGTTGCCGCCGCGGTAGTTCGGGCTCTCGCGGGTGATCGACACGTCGTGCACGTGGCTCTCGTTGAGGCCGGCCCCGGAAATCCTGACGAACACGGAGTTGTCCCGGAACTCCTGGAGGTTGTGCGCGCCGGTGTAGCCCATGGCCGCCCGCAGGCCGCCGGCCAGCTGGTGGAGCACGTTGCCTGCCGCGCCCTTGTAGGGCACCTGCCCCTCGATGCCCTCGGGCACGAGCTTGAGCGAATCCCGCACTTCCTGCTGGAAGTAGCGGTCGGCCGAACCGCGGGCCATGGCGCCCACCGAGCCCATGCCGCGGTACGACTTGTAGGAGCGTCCCTGGTAGAGATAGACCTCGCCCGGGCTCTCGTCGGTGCCGGCAAGGAGCGACCCCACCATGACGCAGCTGGCCCCGCCCGCGAGCGCCTTGGCCATGTCGCCGGAGAACTTGATGCCGCCGTCGGCGATGACCGGGACGCCGTGCCTCGCGCCCTCTTCCGCGCAGGCCATGACGGCCGCAAGCTGCGGCACGCCGACGCCGGCGACGATGCGCGTGGTGCAGATCGAGCCCGGGCCGATGCCGACCTTGACGCAGTCGGCGCCCGCGTCGATCAGCGCGCGGGTCGCCTCGGCGGTCGCGACGTTGCCCGCGACGATGCGGGTCGAGTTGCTCTCGCGCTTGATGCGCTCGACCGACTTCAGCACGCCGGCCGAATGGCCATGGGCGGTATCGACCACCAGCAGGTCGACGCCCGCGTCGATCAGCGCCAGCGAGCGATCGTAGCCCGCATCGCCGACGCCCGTCGCCGCGGCGACGCGAAGGCGGCCCTGCGCGTCCTTGACGGCGTGGGGGTTCAGCTGTGCCTTCTCGATGTCCTTGACGGTGATGAGCCCGACGCAGCGGCCTTCATCGTCCACCACCAGCAGCTTTTCGATGCGGTGCTGGTGCAGCAGGCGCTTGGCGTCTTCCTTGCTCACGCCATCGCGGACGGTGATCAGGTTCTCGTGCGTCATCAGTTCGGCGATGCGCTGGTTCGGGTTGCTGGCGAAGCGAACGTCGCGGTTGGTGAGCACGCCGACCAGCCGGCCGACACGGCGGCCGCCCGAGCCGCCGTTCTCGACCACCGGGATGCCGGAGATCCGGTTGGCTTCCATCAGCGCCAGCGCGTCGGCGAGGGTGGCGTCCGGGCCGATGGTGATGGGGTTGACCACCATGCCGCTCTCGAAGCTCTTCACCTGCCGCACCTGCTCGGCCTGCTCGAGGATGTCGAGGTTCTTGTGGATCACGCCGAGGCCGCCGGCCTGGGCCATGGCAATGGCCATGCGGTGCTCGGTCACCGTGTCCATGGCCGACGAGATGATCGGGATGTTGAGGGAGATGTCCTTGGTCACCCGGGTGCGGATGTCCACGTCGGTCGGCAGCACGTCCGAGTGCGCGGGCTGCAGCAGCACGTCGTCGAACGTGAGTGCGCTCTCGCCAGTGATAGAAGTAACGATCTTCGCCAAGGGGTGGGCCCTTCCCTTCTGGACATCAGAAAAACGGAAGCCCGTGAGCGGGTACGACTCGGCGCCGGCTCACGGGTTGGCGAGGGTCATTACCACCGCCCCCCGGGTTTGGAAAGCGGCTTTGCACATGGCTTGCATGCACGCCACGGCGCCCGCCGGCGCCGGACAGCGGCCGCCCCGGCCGCGCGTTGCCCCGTGATCCATCGACCGGAACCGTGGAACGCCTCTGCCGTTCGTCCTCCCGCCCTCGCCCACGGCCAGAACAAGGAGAAGTCCGAAATATCGCTCGACCTCGTCCACCTCAACCCAGACACCATGCACCGCAACCCCGCCTTCTCGCAGGGGGTCATCATTCCGCCCGGCCTGCGGACCCTCATCATCGGCGGGCAGAACGCCGTCGACGCCAGGGGCGAGATCGTCGGCAAGGGTGATATCGCCGCGCAGACCGCGCAGGCCCTCGACAACCTGGTCAAGGTCCTCGAGGCGGCAGGCGGCAGCCTCGACAACCTGGTGCGGGTCGGCCTGCTGCTCCGCCACGATGCGGACCTCCAGGCCGGTTTCGGGGCCTGGATGGCGAGGGCCGGGTCACTCAGGAACCCGCCGACCGTCACCGCCGCCTTCGTCAACCGGCTCGCCGTGCCCGACTACCTCATCGAGATCGAGGCCACCGCCGTCCTGCCGTGAACGGCCGCCGCCTCGCAGTTGGGATTGGCGACGTGCCCGAGCGGGCGTAAGCTTGGCTCGCGAACGCGCCTTCACGGTGCGGGTTGATTGCGCACCGGAGAGGGAGACGCCGACCGACAATCAAGCGAGGAGGAAGAGATGGCACACAACGGCAGACGAGCCGGGCCCCGGTGCATTGCGCTGGTCGGGCCTTTCGCGAGCGGCAAGACTTCGCTGCTCGAGGCGATCCTGATGCGGACTGGGGCCATCACCCGGCAGGGACATGCCAAGGACGGCAACATGGTCGGCGACGCCTCGCCCGAGGCCCGCTCGATCGGCATGAGCGTCGAGCTGAACGTGGCGGAAACGACCTTCATGGACGACCGCTACACCTTCATCGACTGTCCCGGATCGGTCGAATTCCAGTTTGAATCGCTGCCGGTGCTGGCGGGCGCCGACATGGCGGTGGTGGTGGCCGAGGCCGACCCCAAGAAGGTGCCTGCGCTGCAGGTGATCCTGCGCGATCTCGAGGCGCGCCAGCTGCCGCACATCGTCTTCCTCAACAAGATCGACAAGCTCACCGGCTCGGTCCGCGAGATTCTCACGATGCTGCAGCCGGCGAGCCGCGTGCCGCTGGTGCTGCGGCAGCTGCCGATGACGGAGGGTGGCATCGTCACCGGCTGCATCGATCTCGCGCTCGAACGGGCCCACGTCTATCACGAGGCACGCGAGAGCGAGATCGTCGCGCTTCCCGAGGGCGAGCAGGCGGCCGAGCTGGAAGCGCGGACCGCCATGCTCGAGCAGATCGCCGACTATGACGACGTGCTCATGGAGCAGCTGCTCGAGGATGTGCAGCCCGAAAAGAGCCTCATCTTCCAGGACCTCGCCGAGGAGATGCGGGCCGGCAAGATCAGCCCCGTGTTCATCGGCTCGGCCGAGCACGGGAACGGCATCACCCGGCTGCTGAAGGCCATCCGGCACGAGGCGCCGACCGTCGTCGAGACGCGCGAGCGGCTGGGGCTGACGGATACGTCCGGAACCGTCGTGCAGGTGATGAAGACCCTGCAGACGGCGCGGTCGGGCAAGATGTGCGTGGCGCGCGTGCTCGCCGGCAGCGTGAGCGACGGGATGACGCTGCGCGCCGCCGATGGCCGGGAATGCAAGGTCTCGGGCCTCTTCCGCGTCATGGGGCAGGAGACGCAGAAGCGCGACACGGCCGAGGAAGGCGAGACGGTGGCGCTCGGCAAGGTCGAGGCGGCGCGCACCGGCGACACGCTCTCGACCAACATGGTGCCCGACCTTGCGCCGCTGCCCGACAGCCGCCCGATGATGGCCGTGGCCATCGCGCCAAAGGAGCGCAAGGACGACGTCCGGCTCTCGTCCGCGCTGCAGCGCATCCTCGAGGAGGACCCGTCGCTGCGCCTCGTCCACGTCCCCGAGACCGGCGAAACGGTGCTCGAAGGGCACGGCGAGATGCACCTGAGGGTGGTGGTCGACCGGCTCACCGGGCGCTACGGGGTGCCGGTCACGACCTCCGTGCCGCGCATCGCCTACCGCGAGACCATCCGCAAGGCCGCCAATATCCGCGGCCGGCACAAGAAGCAGTCGGGCGGGCACGGACAGTTCGGCGACGTGGTGCTGACCATACGGCCGCAGCCACGCGGCTCGGGGAACGGCTTTGACGACAAGATCACCGGCGGCGTCGTGCCGCGCCAGTACATCAGCTCGGTCGAAGCCGGGGTGCGCGAGTACCTGAACATGGGCGGCCCGCTCGGCTTTCCGGTGGTCGACGTGGCGGTGACGCTGACCGACGGCTCCTATCACACCGTGGATTCGTCCGACATGGCGTTCCGGCAGGCGGCCCAGATCGGCATGCGCGAGGGCATGCCGCAGTGCGAACCCGTGCTGCTCGAACCGGTGATGGACGTGACGGTCTGCTGCCCCAGCGAGGCGACGGCGCGCATCAACGCCATCCTGCCCCGCAGGCGTGGCCAGATCGTCGGCTCGGACGCCCGCGAGGGCTGGGAGGGCTGGGACGAGGTGCATGCGCTGGTCCCCGCGTCCGAGATGCAGGACCTCATCATCGAACTCCGCTCGGCCACCGCCGGGGTCGGCAGCTTCGTGCAGGCGTTCGACCACCTTGCCGAACTCAACGGCCGCATGGCCGACGAGATTGCCAGCAAGTACGGGCGGCATGCGGCTGCCTGACGACGACCAGCCGGCCGTTTCCCGGATCCGGGGGGCGGCCGGTCCGCGCGCTAGGCTTCGGCGGCGACGCCGGCCGTCACGGGCGCAAGCTCCATCGCCTCGATCGAGGCGATGAGCGGTTCGATGCGGTCGGCGAGGTCGATATGGCGCTGCTCCATCACGAAGTTCAGCGTCATGAACTCGCGGCCGGGGCAGAAGGTGGTGATGTTCTGGGCCGGGTGATAGGCGCCGCAGTAGATCGGCTCCATCATCCATTCGGTCACGGGACCGAAGGTGCGGTGCGGGGGCACCAGCGTCAGCACGGTGTCGGTGGCGCCCGAGAAGCGCCAGAAGCGCGGGCCATAGAGGAAGGGGAACAGCTTCTGCACCTTGCGATGCAGGGTGAACAGGGCCAGCGTGCGCACCTGGAACGAGGTGACGTCCGAGGTCTCGATCTCGCTCACCACCTTGTCGACGTTGCGGACGTAGTCGACGAAATCGGCCACGTAGGGAAACTTGGCGTTCAGCACGCGCACGCGGAAGAAGTCGTCGTCCACCGCGTTCCGGCGCGTGTCAAGCATGGTGTAGGCGGCGGTGATCACCCGCTCGTTGTGGCGGTGGTCGGTGTCGGAATGGAGCGCGTGGGTGACGACCGCGAAATAGAGCGAGCGCTGCCGCACGCCGAGCCGGCTGGCCAGCCGCCGCATGCGGTCGCGCTCCAGCGGCAGGGTGCGGAAGCCGAAGGGCTTGTCCGGCGGGGACAGCACATGCGCGAAGAACAGGTGCAGCGTCACGCCAATGCCGGCGCCGATGACGCCCCTGATGCGCTGGCCCAGCGGCACCTTGTTGTCGCGGTTCTTCTGGATGCCGTGGCTCGCCGTCTGCGAGCGGGACAGCAGGGCCGAGTCCGAGCCCTCGAGCACGCAGTGCGCCGCCCGCACCTGGATGATCGAGGCCCTGCCCTCTCCGTCGGGGCCGCCCCTGCGGGTCGCCGCCATGAACCGGAACAGCGGCAGGTCGGGCTGGTCGAAGATATCGTTGCTCTTGCCCAGCCACTTGTCCGGATAGCCGTCGAACGCGTCGACCATCTCCACCGAGGTGATGGCGTCGAGCTGGCTTTCGGTCAGGGGATGCCCCGGACGGGCGCCGATGAAGCCGTGCGTCAGCTGCGGCGCGAGCGCCACCACCTGCGCGACGAGCTGCTTCAGCCGTTCCTTGTCGAAGGTCTCCCTCGAGAAGGCGGTGAAGAAGATCGTGTCCTTGCCGGCAAACAGGAACCACTGGAAGTTGGTGAAAAGCGCCTGCGGATCCTTCTGCACGGCAGCAAAGGCAAGGTCGAGTGCCTCGGCGTGACTGGAGGCAAAGCTCGAAGACGAGAAACTCTTCATGACAAATTCCGACAGATTCCCTTGAGCTTATAAGCCATGCAACAGGCGGCATGGTCAATCAGCCTGGTCCGGGCCGGCTTTTTTACCTGAAGCCGGGTTGCTCCAGTACCCGACGCGCCGTATTGCTTGGCGGCATAGATTTGATCCTAATCAAGCCGGCTGATCGGCTCCCGCCTTGCGCATCATTCCCCTGGTTCTAGCGGTCGCGTTGTTCATGGAGAACATGGACTCGACCGTCATCGCGACTTCGCTGCCGGCGATCGCCGCCGATATCGGGGCCGATCCCATTTCGCTGAAGCTGGCGCTGACTGCGTATTTCGTTGCGCTGGCCATCTTCATTCCGCTGTCCGGCTGGATGGCGGACCGGTTCGGGGCGCGCAACGTCTTCCGCACCGCGATCGTCGTCTTCATGGCCGGTTCCATCTGCTGCGCCTTCTCGTTTTCGCTCGAGACCTTCGTCGGCGCCCGGTTCCTGCAGGGCATAGGCGCATCGATGATGACGCCGCTGGCGCGGCTGGTGCTCGTGCGCACGACGCCACGGACCGAACTGGTGCCGGCCATGGCGTGGCTGACGCTGCCCGCGCTGGTCGGGCCGCTGACCGGGCCACCGGTGGGCGGCTTCCTCACCACCTATCTGAGCTGGCACTGGATCTTCTGGATCAACGTGCCGATCGGCATCCTCGGCATCGTGATGAGCTCGATCTACCTGCCCAGGATCGAGCCGCGCACGCCACGGCCGATCGACGTGCGGGGCTTCATCCTCGCCGCCATCGCCTTTGCCGGCATCATCTTCGGCCTGTCGGTGATCAGCCTGCCCGCGATCCCGCTCGTCGCGGGCTACGCCGCGGTGGCTGCCGGAGTTCTCGCGGGCCTCCTCTACCTGCTGCACAGCCGCCGCACCGAGCATCCGCTGCTCGATCCGCAGCTCTTCGTGCGCTACCGGCTGTTCCGCAGCACGGTCGTGGGCAGTTCGCTCTTCCGCATCGGCGCCGGCGCAACCCCGTTCCTGCTGCCGCTGATGTTGCAGATCTCGTTCGGGCTGACCCCGTTCGAGAGCGGGCTGATCACCTTCATCGGCGCGCTCGGGGCCATGTTCAGCAAGGTCGTGGCCGAGCGGGTGTTCGCAAGCTTCGGCTTTCCGCGGGTGCTGATCGGGGCCAGCATCCTCGCCTGCGTGGTGCTGGGCTTTTTCGGCTTCTTCGAGCCGGACACGCCGCACATCTACCTGTATGCGACGCTGCTCGTCTCGGGCGTGCTGCGCTCGATCTTCTTTACCGGCTGCAACGCGCTGGGCTTTGCCGATGTCGGGGAGCAGGACGCGAGCCAGGCCTCCGCCATCACCGTGGTCAGCCAGCAACTGAGCGTCGCCTTCGGCGTTGCGCTCGCGGGCGGCGTGCTCGAGTTGAGTTCGCAGTTCACCGGTGGCGGACTGCAGCTTATCAACTTCCACATCGCGTGGTTCGTGGTAGCAGGTGTGTCGCTGCTCGGGGCCCTGCCCTTCCTCCGCCTTCCCGCCGACGCCGGCGCCGACGTTTCGGGGCACCGAAGCACCATCACCAAGCCGACCACCTCCGCCAACTGAGCCGTATGTCGTCCCTCCGCCTCACGCCACTTATCCTCGCCGTCGCGCTGTTCATGGAAAACATGGACGCGACCGTGATCGCGACCTCGCTCGCGGCCATCGCGCACGACCTCCAGACCGAGCCGATCGCGCTGAAGCTCGCCCTCACCACCTACATGGTGGCGCTCGCCATCTTCATCCCGATCTCGAGCTGGATGGCCGACAGGTTCGGAGCCAGGCGCCTGTTCGCCTGGGCCATCGTGGTGTTCATGGCGGGCTCGGTCTGCTGCGCCATCTCGGATTCGCTGCTGACCTTCGTGCTGTCGCGCTTCCTGCAGGGGATGGGCGGGGCGATGATGACGCCGGTGGCGCGGCTCGTGCTCGTGCGGGCGACGCCGCGGCACCAGCTGGTCGACGCCATGGCGTGGCTCTCGATCCCGGGGCTCGTCGGCCCGATCATGGGCCCGCCCATCGGCGGCTTCATCACCACCTTCGCCAGCTGGCACTGGATCTTCCTCATCAACGTGCCGATCGGCATCCTCGGCGTTGTGCTCGTCAACAAGTACCTGCCCGACTGGGAGCGGAGCAAGCCGCGCCGGATGGACTTCACCGGCTTCCTCCTCGCCGGGATGTGCTTTGCCGGGCTCGTGTTCGGCATCTCGGTGCTGACCCTGCCGGCCCTGCCCGCGGGCTTCGGCTACGGATCGCTGGGCCTCGGCATCGTCGCCGCGGTGGCCTACTGGTTCCACTTCCGCCGCACCGAGCATCCGCTGCTCGACCTGCGCCTCTTCAGCCGGCCGCTGTTCCGGCTGACCCTGATCGGGGGCACGATCTTCCGGCTCGGCACCGGCGCCATGCCCTTCCTCTTCCCGCTGATGCTGCAGCTCGCCTTCGGCCTCAATCCGTTCGAGAGCGGCATGATCACCTTCGCCTCGGCCATCGGCGCGCTGTCGATGAAGTTCGTGGCCGAGCGGTTCATCGCGCGGCTGGGCTTTCGCACCAGCCTCGTCCTTGCCTGCACGATCACCGCCGGCGGCGTGCTGGCCATGGGGCTCTACACCCCGGCGACGCCCACGCCGCTGATGATCGGGCTGCTGATCGTCACCGGCTTCTTCCAGTCGCTGTTCTGGACCGCCACCAATGCGTTCATCTTCGCCGGCATCGCCGACCGGGACGCCGGGCAGGCCAACGTCCTGAGCCAGGTGAGCGTGCAGCTGTCGCTCGCCTTCGGCGTCGCCATCGGCGGCGGCGTGTTCGAGGGCGTGCGCCTCCTCGAGGGCGGCGGCGAGCCCGTGCTCATGGACTTCCACATCGCGTTCTGGGTGATGGCGGCGATCACCATAGCGGCGGGGCTCATCTTCCTGCGCCTGCCGCGCAGCGCGAGCATGCACAGCCACGCCGAAAGCGGCTCGGCGGCCGAGTAGCTCCCCCGCCAGCGCCAGGAAGACGCCGCCCGCCTACCCCTTGAAGCCGCGCGCGATGAGGTAGGTCTCGGCCGAATCCTGCCGGCTGGCCTTGGGCTTGGCGTGGAGCGTCGTGGTGAAGTTCTGCTTCAGCATGTGCAGCAGCTCGTGCTCGGTGCCGCCCTGGAACACCTTGGCTATGAAGGTGCCGCCCGGGGCCAGCACGCGCACCGCGAAATCGGCGGCGAGCTCGACGAGCGCGATGATGCGCAGGTGGTCGGTGGCGCGGTGGCCAGTGGTCGGCGCGGCCATGTCGGACATCACGATATCGGCCTTGTGGCCGCCGAGCGCGTCGATCAGCGCCTGCGGCGCGTCATCGTCGTTGAAGTCCTTCTGCAACAGGATCACGCCCGGGATCGGGTCCATCTCGAGATAGTCGATGCCCACGATCAGCGGGTTCTCCTCGGTGGTGCCGACGAGCGGGGCGGCGACCAGCGACCAGCCGCCCGGCGCGGCCCCCAGGTCGATGACGCGCATCCCCTTCCTGAACAGGTGATAGCGCTCGTCCAGCTCCTTGATCTTGTAGGCGGCGCGCGAGCGCAGGCCCTCGGTGCGGGCGCGGGCGACATAGGGGTCGTTGAGCTGGCGCTGCAACCACAGGGTCGAACCGACCTTGCGGCCCTTGGCGGTCTTCACCCGCACCTTGAGGTCACGGTCGGAACGGCGGCCGATGCCCTGTCCGGATCCCTTGGTCATCAGCGGCTCCTGCGGGGGTTGGGACGCGACGTGCGGTCGGCGTCGATCAGTGAGATGAGAATGCCCTCGCGCAGGCCGCGGTCGGCGACGCGCACCCGCTCGGTCGGCCATTCGCGGCGGATCGCCTCGAAGATGGCGCAGCCGGGCAGGACGAGGTCGGCGCGGTCCTTGCCGATGCAGGGGTGGGCGACGCGGCGGTCGAAGGTCATGCCGAGCAGCGCCGTCATCGTCGCGTCGACATCGGCGCGGTTCATCCACAGCCCGTCGACCTTCTGGCGCTCGTAGCGCTCGAGCCCCAGGTGCAGCCCGGCAAGCGTCGTGACGGTGCCGGACGTGCCGATCAGGTGCACCGGGTGCTCGGCGATCATCTGGCGCAGCTTCTCGCGGCCGCGGAACTGGCGCAGGTGGCCCGAGACATACTGCACCATGTCCTCGAAGGTGGTGGCGCTCACATGCATGCCGCCGAACTTTTCGGCGATCGAGACGACCCCGACGGGGAGCGACTGCCACGAGCGGATCGAGGACGACATGCGTCCCTGCCGGCGCGGGCGGCCGCCGCGAAAATCGAGCCAGGCGAGCTCCGACGAGCCGCCGCCGATGTCGAACATCAGCGCGCCGGCCGAATCCACCTCGATCAGGTCGGCGCAGCCGGTGACGGCGAGCGAGGCTTCGGTCTGGCGGTCGACGATCTCGAGCTTGAGCCCCAGTTCGCGTTCGACCCGGGCGATGAACGCCTCGCCGTTGCTGGCCGAGCGGCAGGCTTCGGTGGCGATGAGGCGCATGCGCGCCGGCTCGTGCTCGCGCAGCTTGTTGCGGCAGAGGCGGAGGGCCTCCATCGTGCGCTCCATGGCGGCGTCCGACAGGCGCCCGGTGGCCGACAGCCCCTCGCCGAGGCGCACGATTCGCGTGAACCCGTCGAGGACGCGGAAGCCGTTCTCGTGCGGGCGGGCGATCAGCAGGCGACAGTTATTGGTGCCGAGGTCGAGCGCGGCGTAAAGCGGCCCCCGCGGGCGCCGCGTGGCATGGGCTGGGGGATGCGTCCGCCGTTCCGTTCCGCCCTGAACCGGTTGCCCCCCGGCCCTGACGGTCGACTGGGCCGGGCCAACGCCCTGCCCACCACGGTCCCGCAGCGGTGCTTCAGCCCCGGCTGCGGTGGCGGACCGATCGGAATCGGCCAACCAGTATCTCCATCTCCCGCGCGGTCGCTGCAACCGGCCGGATGACCGTGGCGCCCGGCGCGGGCTTATCTTCAGTGTCGCCGGAAAGCGTAGTGGAGATGGGCCCCGGGCGCAACGCCAAGATTCGGCCCGACCCGGCCGCCGCGAGGCCACGATGATGAACGTGGTCGCAACATCAAATCGGGTGTTGATCCCGCGCATGAATGCCGCTAGAAGCCCTCACCGAACGCCGAGGGCCCCGCCCCGCGTTCCCAGGCGCCAGCTTGGGGAATAGTTCAATGGTAGAACAGCGGACTCTGACTCCGTTAATCTTGGTTCGAATCCAGGTTCCCCAGCCAGCACTAACAGCTAAATAAAATCAACGACTTAGATGGCCGTGGTCACACGGTATTGTCACAGTTATTGGTCGCAATTTGCCCACGCTTGACGCCGCATCGATTCGCGGCCATCCTCATGGTGCTTCCGGATGGGAGCTGCAAATGAAACCTGGATTAGGTTTCGATCATGAGATGTCACTGGACAGTGACGACACAGCAGGCGCTAGGCCGTGCTGATGACGCGATAGTTGCGGTCAAGTGATCGAAGCCAGTCCGTATTCAAAGGACTGAAATCGTGATTACAGACTCCCCTAAACTCATTATCCGTTTTGCTCTTGTTGCTGAGCAACCGAGCCCTCGTGACGAGGATCGGCTGAATGGCTCGGCCGCTGAGAACTCGATCGCTGGCATCAAGCGCTATACTGGCTTCGTGCGCGGCAAAGATCTTTTTGCACTGTTCGACCATGTGTCTCTTGAGGCTAACCCTCGTGCTGCCAAGGTTGGGGCAGTCGTCCGCGACATCATGGAGTCCCTGAACAAGACCCCAGAGCTGTTCCCTTTCAAGTCTAAGGGCGTCTTGCTCGGCACTGCAGACTACGAACCTCTGCAGCGCAACCGTTTCGAGCTGACGTTCAATGATCCCGCCTCCGAAGGCGTTCTCGATGGTGGCCACAACATGCTCGCCATTGGACTACATATGTTGGCTTCGGTGACAGACGTTTCCAAAGTTCAGCTCTGGGAAGAGATGAAAGACCTTTGGGACGAAAACCGTGTTGCGCTCGAGAAAGTGAAAGAGAACTTCGACTTCTTGGTTCCGGTCGAGTTGCTGGTGCCGTCCGATGTCGAAGACGAGCAGGCCGTGGCGGAGTTCGAAATGTCCGTGCTCGACATTTGCGCTGCTCGCAACAACAACGCTCAGCTCACTCAAGAAACCAAATCCAATAAACTTGGCTTCTATACCGAGATCCGTGATCGCCTCGATAGGACTATTGCCGATCGGGTGGAGTGGAAGAGCAATGAGTGGGAAAGCAATGAATCCCGACCGATCAAGGTCCGCGACCTGCTCGCGCTAGCGTGGATTCCTTTGAATTTCGCTAACGAGCACAATCTTTTGCCGATCGACATTTCCGTGTCGCCTCAGAATATTTACCGCAATAAGGGTGAGTGCTCCAAGCAGTTCGACAAGCTGATGGGCGACCCTGGTGTGTCCGTAAAAGTGGAAGGTCCGACACACGAGCTGCAAAATGAAGTCGTCGCTAGCGCCTTCGATATCCTCGCGGATCTGCCCAAGTTGTATGACCGGATCTATGCCGATTTCCCGGAAGCGTATAACTCGAATGGCTACCGCTTCGGTGGTAATAACATCGTCAAGATCTATGATCCTGCCCGTCGCGCCAATGCCAACGATAAGAGCGGTTTTGTGGTAACGCAGCCCAAGACGCCTTTTACCAATGAAGCGGTATATTACCGCTACCCGGACGGCCTGATCATGCCCCTCGTTTACGGCCTCAAAGGACTGATGACGGTCAAGGATGGCGTTATTGCCTGGGCAACCGATCCCTTCCTGTTCCTTGGTGCGCACCTGCCTTCCATTGCCGGCGCCTATCGCTTGGTCCTGGACATGGCGCGCTTCGATCCTCAGAAGCTTTCGAAGAACCAGGCCAGCCATGAGTTTGCCGTGGGCGAATTCGAAAAGGCCCTGCTCAAGCTTAAGGCGTCTCAGAGCACGACTGATGTTTTCGCGTAGTCCGACGCGATCGGCAAAGCTGAGGGCGGCATGATTGCCGCCCTTATTTGTTACAATGCCACTGCTTCCCTGCGCGGGCACCCTCCACTCGACGGGGAGGGTTGGGGAGGGGTGCGCGGGATGCACCATCCCGCGGTCGGCCGCCAACGGCATGCCCACGACGCAGCGGCAATCGCGAAGCTCGCGCGTCGCGGGGTTAGCCGGCCGATCGACCGGAGCGCGCTGCCCACCCCCTCCCAACCTCCCCCGTCAAGGGGGAGGTGCCGATCCAGTTCCGGGCACCCTCCAGCCCCACCCACCGGCCCCCACCTCCCCCTTGATGGGGGAGGCTAGCGGAGCTTGGCGGCTTGCCGCCTAGCGCAGCTCGGAGGGGGTGCGCCAAGTGCACGGGCCTTCAAGTGCGCCCCTCATCACCGGGCGTGTCCCGGTGATCCAGCCACGCGCAGTCCTGCGCGTGAAAAGGGCCCTCTCGCTCCGCCGACGCGGAGCGGCTGGATTTCCGGGACAAGCCCGGCAATGAGAGGGTGAAATGAGAGCGCGGGTCGTACCGAAGCCGTGAGGGCCTTCGACCGGAGCGTGCCGCCCACCCCCTCCCAACCTCCCCCATCAAGGGGGAGGTGCCGATCCAGTTCCGGGCATCTGTCGTGCCCCAGCCGCCAGCCCCCCGAGGTGCCGCACCGGGCCCGTGGCACGATCCAGCCC
>JAEYZJ010000193.1 GCA_023430705.1 Pseudomonadota bacterium
GCGGCGAGAGTTTTTCCCCGACATAGGCGCCCGAGATCACCGCGCCTGCGGTGATCGGCGCGGAAACGCCCACCATCAGCGCCAGTCCCACGAGCCCGACGCCCATGGTTCCCGCCGTGGTCCACGAACTGCCTATGCCCAGCGCGATCACGGCGCAGGCCACGAACGCCGCCGGATAGAACCAGTCGGGGCTCACGATGAGCATGCCGTAGTAGACGAGCGTCGGAATGGTGCCCGCCATGTTCCAGGTGCCGATCAGCGCGCCGACGGCGAACAGGATGAAGATCGCGCTCACCACCGAGGAGACGCCCTTGCGGCCCGCCTCGGCCACGTCATCCCAGCCGTGGCCGTTCTTGAGGACGATGAGCGCGACAAGCATGGCGGCAAGGATGATGGCGACCTGCAGCGGCCCGTCCATCGCCTTCAGCCCGAACAGATAGACGGCTCCGGTGACGAGCACCGCAAGGATCACGAGGGGCGCGATCGCGTCGAAGTAGGACGGCGGCCGGATCTGGCGCGGGGAGCTCATCGCTATGCCGCCCTGCTGCCGAGCGCCCGGTTGCTCGTGGTCCAGGCCCGCACCAGCAGCACCGCCCCGAACAGGGCGACGAGCGCGCCACCGATCCGCATGATCACGAGCGCTCCGCTCATCGGCAAGAGTAGCAGCAGCACGCCGAAAGCGATGTAGAGCACCGCCGCCGTGACCGTGCTCCAGACCGGCGGATACTCCTTGGGGTAGCGCAGCAGGATGTAGAACTCCAGCAGCCCCACGGCGATGGCGCCGACACCGATGCAGGTCGCGAGGAAGGCGGGCTGCACCACGGAGACGATGAACTGGCTGAACAGCAACGCCAGGCCCGCAAGCACCGCCAGCCCGCCGCGCGTGACGCTGAGCCAGAACGGCCACGGCGCCGCCGGCCCGTAGTTCCGGCTGGCGATGGCGCCGAGCACGCCGTCGACGATCAGCAGGCACCCGCCCGCGACCACCGATATGCGCAGCGCCGTCTCGGGAAAGGCCATGGCAAGTACGCCTGCCACCAGCAGCAGCACGCCGCGCAGCAGGCTGACCGTGACGGCCATTCGCTTGTTGAACTCCTTCACGATCGGCTCCTTTCTGCCGCGCCGGTCATGCCGGGGCCGCTGACGACGAGATGGGCGCCGGCTCCGGGGCAAGCTCGCCCTCGACCGCCTCCCCGATGGCGAAGCCGACGATGATCACCAGCCACACCGCGAGACCGCAGACGATCGCCCCGGCAATGCCCACCAGCATCCCGGTCACGACGACCAGGCCGTCGTGGTTGAGGACGCCGACGCACATGATCGCCAGCCCGATCGAGGGCAGGGTGTTCGTCGCCGGGATCGGCGGCAGCATGAACAGCCCGAGCACGATGCCGGTCAGCGCCACGATCGGCAGCACGCCCTGGCCCGCCAGCGGGCGCCAGCGCGGCGAGGAGACCCGCGCCGCCCAGTTCGCGAGCCGGCCGAGCACGTCCATCAGCTTCAGCATCACCTTGAGCGGCAGCCGCATGCGGCCGACCGGCCCGCGGAACTGCATCTCGCGCTGCAGCAGCAGCGACACGCAGAGCGCGATGATGATCAGCGCCATGACGAAGTTGTAGCCCGGCGGGGCAGGGATCAGGTTGAGCAGCGAGAAGAGCAGGATGGCGACGACGTGGGAACGCACGCCGACCAGCCCGAGCAGGTCGTTGCAGGTGAGCGTGCTCTCCGGCTGGTCGGCATGCGCCCGCAGCCGCTCGACGACGCCACCCACCACCACCTCGATGGGAGCCTCGTCCCTGGGCGCCGCTTCGCTGGGGGAGAGGGTGGCCATCGTTGCTCACCGCAGGTTGTGGAGCAGGTCCGCGAGCGTTTCGCCCGAACGTCGCGGCGGGGTTGGCAGGCAGTGCAGGCCGGCCCGCGCGTCGCTCGGGCGGTAGCCGAACTCGCGCTTGAAGGCGCGGCTGAAGTCGGCCGGATCGATGAAGCCGCGTTCCGCGGCGATATCGACGATCGGCAGCCGGTTCTCGGCATCGGCGAGCGCCCTGTGCGCGTCGAGCAGCCGGCGGTAGCGGATATGGTGCACCACCCCGCCCAGCGGCTCGAACAGCCGGTAGAGCCGGGAGCGCGACACCGCGAGGTCGCGGCAGAGTTCCTCGACGCCGAGCGTCGGCGAATCCAGTCGCTGCTGGATCAATCGGCGCGCCTTCTCGAGCAGCGTCGCCTGCACGGGCTCGATCTCGTCCGGCAGGCCGAGACGTTCGGGCACGATGCAGCCCTCGATCATGGCCCGGATGCTCGAGCGGATGCCCGGATAATCCGCCGGTTCGACCTCTGGCATCCGGGCCGCGAGGTTGAGCAGGAACTCGCCGAGCAGCCGGCCAAGCGGGGAGGCGACCTCGATGCCGTGCAACCGGTCCATCGACAGCGCTGACTGGCGCAGGAAATCGCGCGGCACGCAGAGGACCACCGATGCGCCGGCCCTGCTGTAGCCGGCGGTTGGCTGGTTCATGCAGGCAACGCTGAATGCCCCGCCGTCCGATCGCTCCGCCACCGTCAGGATCCAGTGGTCGAGCCCGTCCGCCCGGCACTGCCGCAGCGAGCGGCGGTACGCGACAGCCGGCAGCCGCGTCCTGAGAAGGAGCATCCCGCCCAGGCTCCAGGCGACGAGCTGGGCCCGGAAGCCTGTTTCGGCCGGCGCGTCGGTGACGGTCTCGACGATGTCGCCGACCTGTTCCAGCCATGCCGGGAACTGCCTTCGGGTCGGCCAGGGGCTCGTGTCGAGCAGCAAGGCCGGCACCGGGAGGCCGGGCCGCAGCCCGACCACGTCCGGCGCCGGTGGGACGAGCGCCTCGGTGCTGTACTCCAGCATGACCGGCACCGGCCTAGGCCAGCGCCTTGGCCTTGATGGCCGCGAACTCCTGATCGGTGATGGTCCCGTCGCGGAGCAGGGCCTGCGCCCGGGCGATCTCGTCGGACGGCGAAGTGCCCCCCGCCACGCTCCGGATATAGCTCTCGGTCTCGGCCTGCATCTCGCGCCGGGCCGCCAGTTCCCGCTGCCCCATGCCGCTGCCGCGGAAGACGATGTAGACGAGCGCCGTGATCAGCGGCAGCACGATCAGCGCGATGATCCAGAGGGCCTTGGCGAAACCCCCGAGCTCACGATCGCGGAACAGGTCCACTATGATCTGGAAGAGCACGATCAGGTAGGCGAAGAGAAAGAACGTCGAAATGATGAGCCAGAGGAATTCCCAGAAACTGTTGGACATTGGTTCACCCGAGGTCTGATGAAAGCAAAGGCGGTCCGAGTTAGAAATGGTACGAACAGACATGCTACGGAGTAGCGACCGCAGACTGTTGCAATTGACTAGCTAGCGAGGGAAATTGTCTGTTTGTCGGTACTGCACTGTACGGGTGTCTGGCAGGCGTCCTTCGTGGGCGCCTTTCCATCCGCACGCTTTGCAAGGTCGCGCCGGTGCGCATGGACTGCGCTGAGCGCACACGCTCCCTGTTCCACTCGCTAGGCCTGGATCGGCCAGCCCACAATCCGGCGGGCCTGCGCCAGGCGTCGCCGGACCCTCGGGCGCGTCCTGGACACCCGGTTTCCGGACTATTCGCACTAGAAAATCTGCCGCCGCTCCCGTCATTCAATGTTGACGTAAATGCAAGTTGCATAGCGGACTAGTGGTATGCTGTAACGTGAGTGACCCGTATTTGTTCCGATCAAGCTCAAGCCTAAGTCGTATAAGGTCTGAGCTTGGCAGATAAGCATTTGTTAAGGTGGGGTGCTTAGGCCTACGTAGGCGTGCACCGTGAGGCCACTTCATATTGTGCGCAATTGTACTTATTTATACGGGTGAAGTCCAATGCTTATGCGAACATTAGCTAAGCTTGGGTCCGTGGTGCTGGGGGCGATGGCGACAGCCATCCCAGCCTCAGTCGCGGTCTCAGCTCTCGCTACGCCTGTTGCGGCACAGGAAGTTGCACGTCTCGCACTTTCCGACGCAGCCGGCGTAACTGCCAGCGAGCTAGAATCCGCGGTGATCACTCTGGTCCAGGAGCTGCGTGCTGCTGGCTACAGTGATCTCCAGATCGCCACCATACTCGGCGGTCAACTCAAGGATGTTGCGACCGACCTGCCAGCGTCGCAGCAACGTGCCCTGGTCCTGAACGTACTGGCCATCCTGTCCTCCGTACTGCAGGGGGCAACCGTGGCAGCCTTGCAGGTGGCGTTCATCGAGGGTTACGGACCGATCGATGCACCGGTCTTCCTCGCGACGGAAGTTCCTCCGTCTCTGCTTTCGCCATACTGATCGATAAACACCACACGATCCGGCAGAGTTGAGCAAGCTTCAGGACGTTGTTGAAAGCTTTATTGCGACGTCCGAGGCCTCGGATTTGCTTCCGGCTGCCGTGTCGCCAACTCTGCCGGGTCATGTGCTCGAACAACTGGGCAACGCCGCGTTCGAGCGGAGGGAATGGCGCGAGGCCTGGTCCCACCATCTTGGCGCCCTGAAGTCGCGGTCGGCCACGGTCGACATCGGCAACTCGTTGATCTCCAGCGGGCGGTGCGCCCTGTACCTGGGCGAGTACGGCGCCGCGCAGGCACTGCTCGGGCGCTATGTCGATTACTTCCCCGAACACACCGAAGCGCTCTTCTATCTCGGGCGCGCCTACCATGGCGCGCATCGCCACCTCGACGCGCTGAACACGTTTCAGGCGGCGGCCACCATCGCGCCGCGCGCCAAGTACCTCGCGGGCGTGGGGCAGGCGGCCCACAGCCTGGCCTTCGAGGGCTTC
Organism: Pseudomonadota bacterium; assembly: GCA_023430705.1. GTDB lineage: Bacteria > Pseudomonadota > Alphaproteobacteria > Rhizobiales > Devosiaceae > Devosia_A. The sequence goes on from JAEYZJ010000193.1 coordinate 4,798, forward strand.
GGCTTTTCCGAACAGGTGCAGTCCGGCACCTACATCGCCATCGCGTGGGCCGCACTCAAGGCGGCCCTGGCCCTGGACCAGAACAACTTCGACGCCCTGAACGAGACCATGCTGCTGGCGCTGGACACTGGCGACCTGAAGGGGGCGCTGCAGGCCCTCAAGGTCATGGAGGAGCGTGAAAAGAAGCTGGGCGCGCGGCAGGTCGACGCCGCGGCCACCAACCTCGCGCTGGGTCTCGCCCGCATCGGCCGCTACGACCGCGTGGTGCAGATCGACCGGTTGTCGAAGTTCGCTTCCGGCGGCCGCATCCTCGCCCGCGCCAGCCAGTATGTCGAGGCGGCTGCCGCCACCGGCGCACCGGCCGAGCCCACGGCGGACCGTGGGCCGCGCAAGGCGCTTATCCTTGACGACCAGCTCGAGGCCTTCTCGCTCGAAACCATCGGGGCGTCCCGCTTTGGCTGGGGCAAGAAGCGCGAGGTCGTCGGCAGGCCGGCAGATACCGTGTCGGTGGATTGCGACGTGGTCATCCCCGTCGTCCTCGGCGGGCGCGCCCGCATTGCCGGCATGCTCGAGCGGCTGTCGGCGCTGCCGGCCCGCTTTGCCGGCATCGTCCGCTACAACGAAACGGCGCGCCCCGGCGAGATCAGGCAGTCGGACGTCGCGACGCTGATCCTGCGCAAGCCGGCCTGGGACGAAATTCTCGTGCGCAACCCGGGGTTCACGACCCCGCAGGCGGTGGCCTATGCGCTGAAGCGGCTCGATCTGTTCACCGATGCGCGCAGCGAGCCCGTGCACGTCACCCGCTTCCTCGCCCCGTCGGGACACCGGCCGCGCATCCTGATCCTCTCCCGGCACGGGCCGCGGCTGGTCGGCGGCGGCGAGCAGTTCCTGCGCATCGCCGCCGATTACTATCAGGAGCGGGGCGCCGAAGTGTTCTTCGCCGGCCTGACCCGCGACTGGAAGGAGGCCAGCACCAGCTGGCCGCGAGACGCCGGTTCGACGGCTGGTTTCGTCTATGAGGAGGAGGGCGCCCTGCGCGATTTCCTCGTCACCGGGGAGGTGGACGCCATCCACGTCATCTCCGGTCTGGGGGAATTCGCCGTCGACGCCTGCGAGGGACTGAATGTCCGGCTGATCTACGGCGTGCACTTCTGGCGCGAGTTCATCGTCAGCCCGGTGGCGAGTCGTCCCTACTACCCCCGCGTCAGCCTCGATGGCGCCAAGCCCCTGCCAGTGATGCGCGAGCTGATGACCGTGGCCGACTTCCTCTACGTCAACTCCGACTTCTGCGCCGACATCGCGCGCCGGATCTACGCCAGCGTGCCGCCGGTCATCTACTCGGTGCCCCTCGACGAGAATGGAGGCGAGGAGGCCGACGGCCCGCATATCGGCTGGCCGCGGGACTACATCCTTCTGGCCAACGCGCGCGCCGACAAGGGCTGGACCATCCTCCTCCAGATCGCGGCGCTGCTGCCGCACCGGCAGTTCCTCGCCATCGCCAACCAGTCCGATCGCGGCGCCGCGATGGCCGACGTGCGCCGGCTCGGGCTCCACAATGTCACGGTCGTCGATCGCACCGGGCAGATGTCGCAGGTCTACCGCGGGGCGAAGCTTGTGCTCGTGCCGAGCTTCGCCTTCGTCGAGACCTTCTCGCGCGTAGTGGTCGAGGCCGGGCGGCTGTCGCGCCCCGTGCTGATGGCCGACAGCGGCAACCTGCCGTACCTGGGCAAGGGCACCGACCTCGTCCTGCCCGAGGACGCCCAGGCCTGGGCGGACCGCATCGAGAAAATCCTCGCCAGGCCGGCCAGGTACCGGCAGGCGGTCGAGCAATCGCGGGCGATCGCCGACCGGTACGACGCGGCTTCCCTGTTTGCCAACCTCGACAAGATACCGCTGCCGGGCGTCACGCCGCGCGTGCTGGTCTGCGTCGGCTCGGGGCTGGGCAACATCTGTCACACCACCCCGATGATCAGGGCTCTCGCGTCGGGCATCCGCGCACCCGTGGATGTGCTGGTTTCCGGCGACTTCCGCGGCAGCGACGCAAGCATGGACGGGGCCGAGGCCGTGTCGCAGGTCTTCGAGAGCTTCGAGCATGTCGCGCACCGGCATTACCACCTCGTGCTCGTCACCCACAGCTTCGGCTCGACCGTCCCGTCCTTCAATGCCGACCGGGTGCTGATGAGCCGCGACATCGCCAGCTTCGAGCCGGGCGGCGACGTGCACGAGAGCACGTTCAACCTCGAGTTCCTCGCAAGGGTCACCGGCATCGTCCCGGAGGAGGATGCCGAGCGGGCCTACTTCTTCGGCGGCGTGACGCGCGAAAGCCTGCCGCGCCCCCGCACGCGGGTCGGCATCCATGCCGGCTCGAAGGGGGGCATCTGGGCCGCCAAGCGCTGGCCCGGATACGCCCGGCTCGCCGGCGAGCTGGAGCGCCGCGGCGTCGAGGTGGTCAGCGTCGGCACGCTCGACGAGTATGTGGAAGGAACGCTCGACATGACCGGCCTCACCATTGCGCGCATGGCCGAGGAGATTGCCGGGCTCGACGCCGTGGTCAGCAACGACAGCGGCGTGATGAACGTCGCCAATGCGCTCGGCGTGCCGCTGGTGGCGTTGTTCGCGCCCACCAACCCGGTGACGCGCGGGCCGATCCATTCCGACGTTCGCATCATCACGCCCGGTACGGACTGTTCGCCCTGCGAAGCCGATGGTCGTTACCGGGACCGCTTCAACGAGGGCAGGTGCCAGTGCATCCGGCTGATCGGGGTGGAGCGGGTCATCGAGGCGCTGCGCAGCCTCGGCGTCGGCTTCGGCGAACAGGCGACCCCGTAGCGGCCGGGAAACCCGCCATCAGGCAGTGGACTACGGGAAAAGGCGCGTGCATCGCCAACAACCCCATGACACCTTCCTCCAGATGAGAGGGAGGTACTCATGGATCGCGAATGGTGGATAGGCCGCGTGTGGCCCGGCTTTGTCGGGGCGGTGATCTTTTTCCTGCTGCTGCTGTTGTGGAACGTCGTGACGGCCGGGCAGGTGGTGCAGCTGTTCGGCGCCACGCAATCTGCCGACATCCAGGCCGCCGTGGCGGCGGTGGAACTTAAGGAAGGCCCGGCCGGCCCGCAGGGCAACGCCGGACCGCCTGGTCCCAAGGGTGAGGTCGGACCCGTAGGCCCCGCCGGCCCGGTGGGCGAAGCCGGCCCCATGGGTCCCGAAGGTTCGGTCGGCCCGGTCGGTCCTGCCGGCCCGAAGGGGGACACGGGTCCGGTCGGTCCGAAGGGGGACACCGGCCCGGCGGGACCTGCCGGTCCCAAGGGCGATACGGGTGACGTCGGCCCCTCGGGCCCTGCCGGTCCCAAGGGCGACACCGGTCCTGCCGGCCCCAAGGGCGAGCCCGGTCCTGCCGGTCCTGCCGGCCCGGCCGGTCCGGCGGGAGCTGCACTCTAGCGCAGGGACTGTTCACGAGAAGGCCGCCGATGCTCGCATCGGCTGCCTTTTGCTGTGCTTCGTCACGGATCGGCCCCGGATGCGGCCAATGGTGTGCTGGACCTTCCGGAGAATCGCGTTACTCGTTTCATCTTGCCTGGCGGCCTGCTCCTGCGGTCTCTGTCCAGGTATCCCGTCCGGCAGCCCGCACTTGCGCCAGTCCGGCGATCCTAGGCATTAGTGGTACTTGCGTATCGCATCGCCTATCCACGATGTTCGTCCTTCGGGACCCAACGGAAAGACCTGATGCCAGACGGCTTGCTTCTGACATTGCTCCTCGCCCTGCCTTTCGCGGGCATGCTCGTTGCGCCGTTCATTCCGGCAGCGCAGGCGCGCAACATCGCGACAGTCCTGGCGGGCGTGGTCTCGCTGGCCGGTCTTGCCATCACCATTGCCCTCTACTCGCAGATCGCGGGTGGCGAGGCCTTGCGGCTGGAGGTCCCCTGGCTGCCCGATCTCGGGCTGAACATCGTGCTGCGCCTGAACGGGCTGTCGTGGATGTTCTGCGCGATGATCACCGGCATCGGGCTGCTGGTCGTCATCTACGCGCGCTACTACATGCGGGCCGACGAGCCGATTGCGCGCTTCTTCTCGCTGTTCCTCGGCTTCATGGGGTCGATGCTCGGCATCGTGCTGTCGGGCAACGTCGTGCAGCTGGTGCTGTTCTGGGAGCTCACCAGCGTCTTCTCGTTCCTCCTGATCGGCTACTGGCACACCCTGTCGAGCGCCCGCGACGGCGCGCGCATGGCGCTGACCATCACCGCGACCGGCGGGCTGGCGCTGTTCCTGGGCATGCTGCTGATCGGCCATATCGTGGGCAGCTACGACCTCGACGTGATCCTTGCCTCGGGCGACACGATCCGTGACAGCGAGCTCTACCTGCCGGCGCTGCTGATGGTGCTGCTCGGCGCCTTCACCAAGAGCGCGCAGTTCCCGTTCCAGTTCTGGCTGCCCCGCGCCATGGCGGCGCCCACTCCCGTGTCGGCCTATCTCCACTCCGCCACGATGGTGAAGGCCGGCGTCTATGTGCTGCTGCTACTCTCGCCGGTGATGTCCGGCACCGCGCCGTGGCTCTGGATCGTTACCTACACCGGCCTCGCAACGCTGCTCATCGGTGCCTATTCGGCAGTCTTCCAGCGCGACCTCAAGGGCCTGCTCGCCTATTCGACCATCAGCCACCTCGGCCTCACCGTGACGCTGATCGGCATGAGCTCGCCGCTGGCGCTCGTGGCCGCGATCTTCCACGTTGCCAACCACGCGACCTTCAAGGCGTCGCTGTTCATGGCCGCCGGCATCATCGACCACGAGACCGGCACCCGCGAGTTCAGCAAGCTGAGCGGCCTCTACCGCTACATGCCCTACACCGCGACGCTGGCCATGGTCGCCGCTGCCGCAATGGCGGGCGTGCCGCTGCTGAACGGTTTCCTCTCCAAGGAGATGTTCTTCGCCGAGACGGCGATCAAGAATTCCAACCCGTTCGTCGACGTGTCGCTGCCGCTCGTGGCGGTGATCGCCAGCCTCTTCGCCGTCACCTATTCGCTGCGCTTCATCCACGACGTGTTCTTCGGGCCGCCGCCGACCCAGCTCGACCGCGTGCCGCACGAGCCGCCGGCCCTGATGCGCCGGCCCATCGAGATCCTCGTCCTGCTCTGCCTGCTGGTCGGCATCTTCCCCAGTCTCACCATCGGGCCCTTCCTCAAGACGGCGGTGCAGTCCGTGCTCGGCCCCGACACGCCGTACTACAGCCTCGCCGTCTGGCACGGCTTCAACGTGCCGCTGCTGATGAGCCTTGTCGCGCTGGTGGGCGGCACGGTGCTGTACTTCCTCATCCATGGCTATCTGCGCCGCGGGATCGACGGCCCGCCGATCGTCCGTCACCTCGTCGGGCCCCGCATCTTCGAGCGCTTCATGCTGCTGCTCTCGGTGCGCTGGTCCCCGGCGCTCGAGCGCCTCGCCGGCACCCGCCGGCTGCAGCCCCAGCTGGCCCTTCTCGTCGGCGTCGCCATCATCGCCGGCGCCCTGCCGCTGCTCGCCCATCCGATCGCGCTCGGTCTGCCGCCGAGCGGCATCGATCCGGCTCTTGCCATCGTCTGGGTCATCGGCAATGTCTGCGCCGTCGGGGCCGCCATCCAGGCCAAGTACCACCGGCTGATGGCGCTGATCATGATGGGTGGCGCCGGCCTTGCCACCGCCATCACCTTTGCCTGGTTCTCCGCCCCTGACCTCGCGCTGACGCAGGTCCTCGTCGAGGTCGTCACCACCATCCTGATCCTTCTCGGCCTGCGCTGGCTGCCCAAGCGCCGCGATGACGTGCCGATCGACGTCGCCGGCTCGCGCTGGGCCCGCTTCCGCCGCGGTCGCGATTTCCTGATGTCCTGCATCGCCGGGTTCGGCATGGCGTTCCTCTCCTACGCCATCCTCACCAGTGAGGCGCCCGACAGCATCGCCCGCTTCTTCCTCGAGAATGCCTACCGGCTCGGCGGCGGCCACAACGTGGTCAACGTGATCCTCGTCGACTTCCGCGGCTTCGACACCCTGGGCGAGATCACCGTGCTCGGCATCGTGGCGCTCACCACCTTCGCGCTGCTGCGCCGCTTCCGCCCCGCCGCCGACAGCATCGAGCGGCCGGAGCAGCAGCGGCTGCAGAGCGAGTACGAAGCCTCGAGCCCCGATGCGGAAGGCTCGATCCTCTCCGACTTCCTGCGCGTTCCGGCAGTCATCATGCGCTGGATGTTCCCGGTCATCATCGTGCTGTCGATCTACCTCTTCCTGCGCGGGCATGACCTGCCGGGCGGCGGTTTCATCGCCGGCATCACGCTCTCGACCGCCTTCGTCCTGCAGTACCTCGCGGGCGGCACCCGCTGGGTCGAGGACAGGTTGCGCATCCGCCCCACGCTCTGGATCGGCACGGGCCTGCTGCTCGCGCTGCTGACGGGCGCCGGTGCGTGGCTGTTCGGCATGCCGCTGCTCACCTCGAGCTTCCAGTATCTCGAGCTGCCGCTGCTCGGTAAGGTGCCGATGGCCAGTGCCCTCATCTTCGACCTGGGTGTCTTCGTGCTCGTGGTCGGCGCGACCGTGCTGATCCTCATCGCCCTTGCCCACCAGTCGATCCGTAACGCCAGGCCCGGCCGCCGTCCGGCCGCGGTGGAAGCCAGGGAGGCGCGCTGATGGAAGCGATCATCGCGATCAGCATCGGCATCCTCGCCGCATCCGGCGTGTGGCTGATCCTGCGCCCCCGCACCTTCCAGGTGATCATCGGGCTCTCGCTGCTGTCCTACGGGGTGAACCTGTTCATCTTCTCGATGGGCCGGTTGCGCAGCAACGCCGCCCCGATCCATGAGGCCGGCGCCGACCTCGCGGCCTATGCCGACCCGGTGCCGCAGGCGCTCGTCCTCACCGCCATCGTCATCGGCTTCGCCATGACGGCACTCTTCCTCGTCGTGCTCCTCGCCGCCCGTGGACTGACGGGAACCGACCACGTCGACGGGCAGGAGCGCTGATGGACCACCTCATTATCCTGCCCATCGTCCTGCCGCTCTTTGCCGGCGCAGCGCTGGTGCTGATCGAGGATCGCCACCATACGGCCAAGCTCCTCGTCAGCATCGCCGCGACGCTCGGGCTGGTGCTGGTCAGCCTGATGCTGCTCGCCCGCACGGGCGCCGACGCGACCCAGCTCACCATCACCTACCAGCTCGGCAACTGGCCCGTTCCCTACGGCATCGCGCTCGTGGCGGATGGCCTGTCGGCCATGATGGTCGCGCTGACATCGGTGCTGGCGCTCGGCTCGATCCTCTTTTCGGCGGCCCGCTGGCATCGGGCCGGCCAGCACTTCCACACCCTGTTCCAGCTGCTGCTGATGGGGATCAACGGCGCCTTCCTCACCGGCGACCTGTTCAACCTGTTCGTCTTCTTCGAGGTCATGCTCGCCGCCTCATATGGTCTCGCGCTGCATGGTTCGGGCCGCTCGCGCGTCAAGGCGAGCCTGCACTACATCGTGGTGAACCTCGCGACGTCGTCGCTCTTCCTCATCGGCGCGACCGCCATCTACGGCGTCACCGGCACGCTCAACATCGCCGACCTCGCCGTCCGCATTCCGCTGCTGGGCCCGTCCGACCAGACCATGCTGCTGGCCGGGGCGGGGGTCCTGGGCATCGCCTTCCTCGTCAAGGCCGGCATGTGGCCGCTGGGCATGTGGCTGCCCACCACCTATGCCGCGGCGGCCCCGCCGGTCGCCGCCATGTTCGCCATCATGACCAAGGTCGGCGTCTACGTCGTGCTGCGCCTCACCACGGTGCTGTTCGGCGAGGGCTCCGGGCCGGGCGAGCACATGGGCGCGATCGCCCTCCAGTATGGCGGCCTCGCAACGCTGCTCTTCGGCACCATCGGCGTCCTCGCCTCGCAGGGCATCGCGCGGATCGCGTGCTTCAGCGTGCTGGTGTCCTCGGGCACGCTGCTCGCCATGGTGGGCTACGAGAATGCCGCCGTCACCGCCGGCGCGCTCTACTATCTGGTCAGCTCGACGCTCGGCATCGCCTGCCTCTTCCTCCTCGTCGAGCTGATGGAGCGGGGCCGTTCCGCCGGCGACGACGTGCTGGCGATCACGCTCGAGGCCTATGGCGACGACGAGGAGCCGGCCCATGAAGGCGAGGTCGGCGTCGCGACGCCCGGCACCTTCGCCGCGCTCGGCATCGCCTTCGTCTGCTGCGCCATCCTCGTTGCCGGCATGCCGCCGCTCTCGGGGTTCCTGGGCAAGTTCGCGATGATCTCCGCCCTGCTCGACGTGGGCGCCGACGGCATTCCCGTCGTCGTCTGGCTGGCCGTCGTCGCGCTGGTCATTTCCGGCCTCGCCGCCACGGTTTCGCTCATGCGCAGTGGCATCAACACCTTCTGGGTCTCGCTCGACGGCGTGATCCCGGCCGTGCGCGGCGTCGAGATCGCCGCCGTCGTGCTGCTGCTCGGCGCGGGCATCGCCATGACCGTGTTCGCCCAGCCGGTGATGTCCTTCATGGAGCACGCATCGGGCGCGCTCTACAGCCCGGGCGAGTATGCCCGCAGCGTCCTCGCCACCGCCGGAACGGGAGGCAAGCAATGATCGTCCTGCGCCGTCCGCTGCTCTGGTGCGCCATGCTGGCCATGTGGCTGGTGCTCAACAACAGCATCAGCCCGGGCAATGTCCTGCTCGGCATCATCGTCGCGACCATCGCCTGCTGGGCCGCCGCCCCGGTCCTGCCGCAGCGCTCCCGCATCAAAAAGCTCGGCGTCGCGGCGGCGCTGCTGGGCATCGTCGTCGTCGACGTGGTCAAGTCCAACCTCGCGGTGCTCGGCCTCGTCGTCACCGGCCGCCGGCCGCGTTCCGCCCTCGTCGAGATTCCGCTCGAGCTGACCGACGAGAACGGCCTTGCGCTGCTGGCCTGCATCGTCACCGCGACGCCGGGCAGCGCCTGGGTGCGGCACGACTCGCGGCGCAACGTGGTCACCATCCATGTTCTCGACAGCGCCGACGAACTGGCATGGGCGGCCGATTTCAAGCGCACCTATGAACGGCGCCTCGTGGAGATCCTGCAATGATGGCTGCGGCGATTGAATGGACCTATCTGGGAGCGCAGACGATCCTGGCCCTCGCCATGGTCGCCGGCTGCTTCCGCCTGCTGCGCGGGCCGCGCGCGCAGGATCGCGTGCTGGCGCTCGACAGCGTCTACCTCAGCGGCATGCTGCTGCTGGTGGTCTTCGGCATCCGCGCCGGCAACCTCATCTATTTCGAGATCGCGCTGGTGCTGGGCGGCCTGAGCTTCGTGTCGACCCTTGCGCTCGCCAAATTCCTCATGCGTGGCGAGGTGATCGAATGAGCGGCATCGACGCCATCCCCGAGTGGCTGCAGCTCCTCATCGCGCTGCTGGTGCTGGCCGGGGCGCTGGTCACCTTCATCGGCACGCTCGGCCTCGCCCACTGGGCGACGTTCTACCAGCGCATCCACGCCCCCACGCTCGGCAGCAGCATGGGCGCGGCGCTCATCCTCGTCGCCTCCTCGCTCCATTCCTCCTTCGAGCTGGGCCGCCCCATCATCCACGAGGGCCTGATCCTCGTCTTCATCCTCGTCACCACCCCCGTGACCCTCGCGCTCCTCGCCCGCGCCGCCTTCTACCGCGCCCGCGCCGAAGGCAAGTCCGACGAAGTCCCCCCGCCGCCATCCCAGGTCGCGAGCCCCGGCGACGGCGCGTAACGGGGGCGGGCAGGGGCCCGCCGTTCCATCGCCGGGAGCCGGGTGATGGAGCAATGCCGGCGAAGCGGTTCGCTGGCATGGGTCCCCGGGTCTTCGCCCGGGGATGACGGTGGCTGGGTTGCTTGTCCGGCGCACTGGGCCCGGAAGGGCGCAGTGGTCGTGCTGCTTGCTGGCCAGGCCTCTCCATCCACCGTCACTTTCTCCATCCTCGATCCTCGATCCTCCCCGGACACTGCCCCACCCCCTCCGAGCTACGCCAGCTCGCTTCGCTCCCAGGCTCCGCTAGCCTCTCCCATCAAGGGGGAGGTGGGGGCCGGTGATTGGGGCACGACAGATGCC
>JAEYZJ010000195.1 GCA_023430705.1 Pseudomonadota bacterium
GCGACCAGACGCACACCCCGATGTTCCACCAGGTCGAAGGCCTCGTCATCGACAAGAGCTCGCATATCGGCCAGCTGCGCTGGGTGCTGGAAGAGTTCCTCAAGGCCTTCTTCGAGGTCGACAACGTCACGCTCCGCTTCCGGCCGAGCTTCTTCCCGTTCACCGAGCCGTCGATGGAAGTCGACGTGCAGTGCGACCGCTCCGGCTCCGAAGTGAAGATCGGCGAGGGCAGCGACTGGCTCGAGATCCTGGGCTGCGGCATGGTCCACCCGAACGTGCTGCGCAACTGCGGGCTCGACCCCGACGTCTACCAGGGCTTTGCCTGGGGCATGGGCATCGACCGCCTCGCCATGCTGAAATACGGCATGAATGACCTGCGCGCCTTCTTCGACGCCGACAAGCGCTGGCTCGACCATTACGGCTTCCGCCCGCTGGACCTGCCGACGCTGTTCGGGGGGCTGTCGAGCTGATGGCTGTCGCCGCCAATACCGGCGCGTGCGGCGCACCCCTCCCCCTTGAGGGGGGAGGCTGGGAGGGGGTGTGCCCAGCCCCGATGCCGCGATGAGCCTCCAGCCCCCACTCGCCGCCGACGAGCAGCCGGTCACGACCTTCGTCGTCACCGACATCGAGTCCGACGGGCACAACCCGCTGGAGAGCTCGATGCTGAGCTTTGCCTCGGTGGCGATCGACGTCTCCGGCGCGGTCATCTCCGAGTTCGAGGCGGTGCTGGCGCCGCGCGCCGACCGCAAGCCCGATCCGGACACGATGGCCTGGTGGGCGACCCAGCCCGAGGCCTACCGGCACGCGACCGAAAACCCGCAGGCGCCCGAGACCGAACTGCCGCGCTATGCCGAGTGGGTCGAATCGCTGCCCGGCTTCCGGGTCTTTGCGGCCGCGCCGATGATCTTCGACGGCCCGTGGATGGACCATTACCTGTGGACCTACGCGGGCACCCGCGTCCTCGGCGGACCGTACAAGTCCCGGCAGATCTTCCGCGGCGGCGGGGTCTGCCTCTACACCATGGCCGGCGCCATGCGCGGCGCCCCCTACCTCAAGTGGGGCATGCAGCGCGTGCCCCCCGCCTGGTACGGCCACATCGAGCACACCCACCGCGCCATCGACGATGCGCGCGGCTTCGCCAACGTGTTGGCCAAACTTTTCGAGATCAGCGGCTCGTTGCCGTACATCGAAGCGACCGAGAGCATGTACAAATGAAATTCACCCTCGATTGGCTGAAAGAGCACCTCGACACCACCGCCTCGGCCGACGAGATCGGCAAGGCGCTGACCATGGTCGGCCTCGAGGTCGAGGAGATCGTCGATCCGGCCGAAAAGCTCCGGCCCTTCGTCGTCGCCCGGATCGTCGAGGCGAGGCCGCATCCGAACTCGGACCATCTCAACCTGTGCAAGGTCGATGCCGGCACCGGCGCGATCATCGACGTGGTGTGCGGCGCGCCGAACGCGCGCACCGGGCTTGTCTCGGTGTTCGCCGCGCCGGGCACCTACATCCCGGGCAAGGATTTCACCCTCAAGGCCGGCGTCGTCATCCGCGGCGAGAAGTCCGACGGCATGCTGTGCTCGGCCGCCGAGCTCGAGCTTTCCAACGACCATGACGGCATCATCGAGCTGCCGGACGATGCGCCGGTGGGCGTCGCCTATGTCGAGTATGCCAGGCTCGGCAACACCGTGATCGACATCTCGATCACTCCCAACCGCGGCGATGCGACCGGCGTCTACGGCGTCGCGCGCGACCTCGCCGCCTTCGGGCTGGGGACGCTGAAGGCCACCGACATGTCGCCGGTGCCGAGCCGGGGCCCCTCGCCCATCCCGCCGCTGCCGCACGCGTTCGCGCCGGACGAGCCCCGGGCGATCCGCAAGTTCGCCGGCCGCTACTTCCGTGGCATCAGGAACGGCCCCTCGCCCGAGTGGCTGCAGCAGCGCCTGCGCGCCGTCGGACTTCGTCCGATCAACACGGTGGTCGACATCACCAACCTCGTCTCGCTGGGCTGGGGCCGGCCGCTCCACGCCTATGACGCCGACAAGGTCGCCGGCCGCATGGTGCTGCGCAACGCCCGCCCCGGCGAGGAGTTCGATGCGCTCGACAACAGGATCTACAAGCTCGACGAGACGATGACCGTCATCGCCGACGATGCCGGCCCGCTCTGCCTCGGCGGCATCATGGGCGGCATCCGCTCGGGCGTCACCGACGAGACCGTCAACGTCCTCATGGAATGCGCCAGCTGGGATCCCGACCTCATCGCCCAGTCGGGCCGCAGGACCGGCATCGTCTCCGATGCCCGCTACCGGCTCGAGCGCGGCGTCGATCCGGCGCTCACCGAGCCGGGCCTCGAGCTCGCGACGCGGCTGATGCTCGAAATGGTCGGCGGCGAGGCGATGGAGCCGGTGATCTCGGGCGAGGACGTGTTCCCCAACACCGTCATCGACTTCCCGCTGGCCGAAGTGCGCCGCCTCACCGGCCTCGCCACCGGCGCCGACGAGGTCGAGGCGATCCTCACCCGCCTCGGCTTCAGGCTGGAAGGCAGCGGTGACACCCGCACCGTGCATGTGCCCTCCTGGCGACCCGACGTCACCATGAAGGCCGACCTCGCCGAGGAAGTGATGCGCATGGTGGGCGTCGACAACGTGCCGGTCGACCCGCTGCCGCGCCTCAGCCATGTGGCGCCGCGCATGCTGACCACGCTGCAGAACCGCCGCCGCATCGCCCGGCGCACGCTCGCGGCGCGCGGGCTCGACGAGGCCATCACCTGGTCGTTCATCCCCGAGGCCGAGGCGACCCGCTTCGGCGGCGGCAGGCCGGAGCTGAAGCTCGCCAACCCGATCGCGTCCGAGCTTACCGACATGCGGCCCTCGCTGCTGCCGGGGCTGCTCGCGGCGGCGCAGCGCAATGCCAATCGCGGCTTTGCCGACCTCAAGCTGTTCGAGGTGGGGCAGGTGTTCCACTCGGTCCTGCCCGAGGGCCAGCGCACCTATGCGTCCGGCATCCGGCTGGGCGGTTCGCGCCACTGGCAGTCGCCGGCCGGCAAGGTCTCGGTGTTCGACGCCAAGGCCGACATCGCGGCGCTCCTCGATGCGCTCGGCCATGACATCGACAAGCTGCAGCTCGTCGCCGAACCCGCGCCGTGGAGCCATCCGGGCCGGGGCGGGCGGGTCCAGCTCGGGCCCAAGGTCGTCATCGGCTGGTTCGGGGAGATCCATCCGTCCGAGCTCGAGAGTTTCGACCTCGCCGGCCCCGTCGCCGCGTTCGAGCTCGACCTCGACGCCATCCCCGAGCCGCGCCGGAAGGCGACGCGCGCCAAGCCGGCGCTGAAGCTCTCCGATCTGCAGCCCGTCGCCCGCGACTTCGCCTTCCTCGTCGATCGCGACGTGACGGCGCAGGCCATCCTCAAGGCGGCCCGCGGCGCCGACAAGGCGCTGATCACCGATGTCGGCGTGTTCGACGTCTTCGAAGGCAAGGGCGTGCCCGAGGGCAAGAAGTCGATCGGCATCGCGGTCACCCTGCAGCCGACCGAGAAGACCCTCACCGACGAGGAGATCGAAGCGGTCAGCCAGTCCGTCGTCGCCGCCGTCACCAGGGCGACCGGCGGCACGCTGCGCACCTGAGCATGGGCACCGCCGGGCGATATCTCGGACCGGCGGT
>JAEYZJ010000305.1 GCA_023430705.1 Pseudomonadota bacterium
GGGAAGAGTACGAGCCGAGCCTCGTGATGGCGATGGAAATGCCGGACGAGGACTTCCCGGTCGATTTCCAGGCCCGCTACTTCGATCCGGCGGACCCCGCCTGGTACCGGGCGCAGGCGCAGATGTCGGGGCATGACGGGCCGACCACGGACGTGGCGGCACAACTGCTCGGTGCCATCGCCTGCCCGGCCCAGGGGGTGCTGGTCTATCACAAGGCGGGCCTGCCGGTGGCGGCGACGCTTGCCGCCGTGTCGAGCGGGGTGGGCATCTATCTCAATGTCGTCACCCATCCGAGCGCGCGCGGCATGGGGTATGGCCGCGCCGCGATGGGTGCGGCGCTCAACTGGGTCCGCTCGATGGGGGCAACGCATTCGGCGCTGCAGGTGCTGGCCGCCAACCAGCCGGCTCTTAACCTCTATGCCTCCTTCGGCTTCGGCGAAGTCTATTCCTACATCTACCGGCGGGCGCCGGACTGGAGCCGAAAGTGAAGCTGCAACTGGTCGTCGCATGCGTGCTGGTCGATGCCGACAGGCGGGTGCTGATCGCCCAGCGGCCCGCGGGAAAGCAGCTCGCGGGGCTGTGGGAGTTCCCCGGCGGCAAGCTCGAGGAGGGCGAGAGTCCGGAGGCCGCCCTGATCCGGGAACTCGAAGAAGAACTTGGTATTTCCACCAAGACGGCGTGTCTTGCACCGTTAACTTTTGCGTCCCACTCTTACGAAAGCTTTCATCTTCTGATGCCAGTTTACGTCTGCCGTAAGTGGCAGGGACAGCCGCAGGCCCGTGAACATGCCGCCCTCAAGTGGGTGCGCCCGCAGGCCCTGCGCGATTACCCGATGCCACCCGCCGACGAACCGTTGATCGCGCCCATCTGCGATCTGCTGTAGGCGAACGGCCGAAGCACACGCGGGGGGCGCGGGTGCCAGGGGGTTAGTCGGATGAGCGTTCTGGTGGGCCAGGTTTCCCATTTCGCCGGCAACGAAGATGGCGCGACGGCCATCGAGTACGGGCTTATCGCCGCCCTCATCGCGGTCGGCATCCTGATGGCCATGACCGCCCTGGGCGGCGGCGTCACCACGCTGTTCGAGTTCATCTCGAGCAAGGCCGGCCAGGAACTCGACAACGGCTACGACCACATCTGAGGCCGTCCGGGCTAGTCCCGCTTTCCCAGCACATCGCCGAGCCGCACGGTGGCGCTGCCGCGCCGCAGCGGCTTCTGCTGGCTCTCGTGCGGGGCCCAGCCCAGAAGCCAGATCATCTCGAGCGTGGCGCGCACGCGGCCGTCCGGGTCGCCGGCGAGCTGCTGGTAGGCCGCCGCCGCCGCGCCGATCAGCCGGCGTGTCGCCATCCGGCCGGGGCGGTCGGCCAGCGGGTTCTGCGCGCCGAGCGCCTTCAGCTCCCGCATCAGCCGGAGCGCGTCAGCATAGCGCACGGGGTAGGTTTCGAGATCGGTGACGGGCAGCGCCAGCCCCGCCCGCTGCAGGAGACCGCCCGCATCCGCGAGCTGGATGAACGGGGCGACGCGCGCGAAGGCGCCGCCGGACAGCTCGGCATCGGCCTCGAGGAAGGCCTGGCGCAGCTCGGTGAGGCTGTCGCCGCCGAGGGCCGCGGCAATCATCAGGCCGTCGGGCCGCAGGTGCGCCCGGATGCGGGAGAGAAAGCCCGGCACGTCATTGACGATCTGGAGGTCGAACAGCGTGACGATGAGGTCGTAGCCGGTGTGCGGCAGGACCAGCATTTCCGGGTCGACCAGCGGGGCATCGGCGGAGGCGAGCACGGTGGAGACGCGCTCGAAGGCGAAGGCGCCGCTGGCGGAGCGTCCGAGGAGCGGCAGGCGCGCGCCGTCGGGCGCCATGATGAGCGCCTGTTCGAACTCCCGCGTGATGGTGAGGAGGCGCGACGCGAGGTCGTCGAGGGCGATCTGCATGACGAAGTCGTCGGCCGCCGGATCGCGCCGGAGCAGGTGCCTGGCGACGAGTTCGCGGTCAAAGACGAGGGGCGGGATGGACATAGGCAAGCGGGGCCGTCTCAACTAAGCTTACCGCTTATGGGATCGGGGGCCGGCAAAGTCAAAAGCGGAGGCGCCGCGGCACCGGGCAGGCTGGCCGCCCGCCTGCTGGACCTCATCTATCCGCCGACCTGCCTGTCGTGCGCCGCGCCGGTGTCGGTGCAGGCGAGCCTCTGTGCAAGCTGCTTCACGAGGCTGCGGCCGATCACGGCGCCCTACTGCCCCGTCCTCGGGCTGCCGTTCGAGGTGTCGCCCGGACCTCAGGCGCTGTCCGCCGAGGCGATCGCCGATCCGCCGCCCTTCAACCGCGCGCGTTCCGCCGTGATCTACAACGAGGTGGCGCGCGCCGTGGTCAGCCGCCTCAAGTACGGCGACAGGCCGGAACTCGCGGCCTTCTGCGCGCGACTGATGCAGGCGGCCGGCAGGGACCTGTGGCCCGGGCAGCCGGTGCTGGTGCCGGTGCCGCTGCATTTCACCCGGCAGGTGCAGCGGCGCTACAACCAGTCGACCGAGCTCGCGCGGATCATGGGGCGGCGGCTCGGGCTCGATGTCGATCCGGCGATCGTCGTGCGCCGGCGGCGGACACGGCAGCAGGTCGGGCTCTCGTCGAGCGCGCGGGAGCGCAATGTCGCGGGGGCCTTCGAGGTGCATCGGCACGCGGCCGACCGGCTCAAGGGGCGGGGAGTGGTTCTCGTCGACGACGTCATCACCACCGGATCGACGGTCAAGGCGATCACCCGGGCGCTGCGGCGGGCCGGAGTGGCGAAAATCGACGTCATCTCCTTCGCCCGCGTTGTGACCGGCGCCGAGGTCACCATATAAGGCGTCAGCGCACTCCATTGCCCGAAGGCGAGATGAAAAAGGTAGAGATTTACACCACCCAGTGGTGCCCCTATTGCAACGCGGCAAAGTCGATGCTCGAGGCCAAGGGGGTCGACTACGAGGAGGTCGACGCGGACGACCCGGAGGCCCGGATGGCAATGGTGCAACGCGCCCACGGCCGCCGCACGGTGCCGCAGATCTTCGTGGGCGACGTGCATGTCGGCGGCTACGACGACATGGCGGAGCTCGAACGGGGCGGCAAGCTCGACCCGCTGCTGCGGGCGTGACCATGCGCGTCGCGGCCCTGCAGATGACTTCGGGCACCGAGCCCGGTCCCAATCTCGACCAGCTGGAGCGGCTCGCCATCGACGCGGCGGGGCAGGGCGCGAGCTACCTGCTCTCGCCGGAGGTGTCGGTGGTGTTCGCCGAGAACCGCGAGGGGCTGAAGAGCGTCGCGGGGCCATGGGAGGACAATGCCGCCATCGCCCGGCTCGCCGACCTCGCCCGGCGCCTCGGGGTGCACCTGCACCTCGGCTCGCTTGCCGTGGCCCTGCCGGATGGGCGCTTCGCCAACCGGTCGGTGCTGTTCCGGCCGGACGGCTCGATCGCCGCGACCTACGACAAGATCCACCTCTTCGACGCGACGCTGCCCGGGCTCAGGCAGTATCGGGAGAGCGAGACCTATGCCGGGGGCGCGGAGGCCGTGGTGACGGACGCGCCCGGTTTCCGGCTGGGCATGACCATCTGCTACGACGTGCGCTTCCCGCTGCTGCACCGCTCCCTCGCCGAGGCCGGGGCGGAGGTGATCGCGGTGCCGGCGGCGTTCACCGTGCCGACCGGGGAGGCGCACTGGGAAGTGCTGCTCAGGGCCCGGGCCATCGAGACCGGCTCGTGGGTGATCGCGGCGGCGCAGGCCGGCCAGCACCAGAACGGGCGTTCGACCTGGGGCCATTCGATGATCATCGATCCGTGGGGGCGGATCGTCACCCAGCTCGGCGGGGACGGACCGGGCGTCGCCATCGCCCAGATCGACCTCAAGGCTGTGGGAGAAGCGCGCGGCAAGGTTCCGGCGCTGGACAACGCACGACCGTTTTCGGTAACCGTCGCGCAGTCGGGCGCATCGGTCGCCGCTCGAGAGGACGTTTCCGCGTGATCAGTTATTCGCTCGTCTGTGACAACTCCCACAAGTTCGATGCCTGGTTCCGCAGCGCAGAGGCCTTTGACGAACAGGCCGAGCGCGGCATCGTCACCTGCCCGATGTGCAACTCGACCAGGGTCGACAAGGCCCTGATGGCGCCCGCCGTCAGCCGGATGAACTCGGACAAGGTGTCGCTGTCGAGCGGGCATCCGCAGCAGGCCGAGATTCGCGAGATGCTGCGGGTCATGCGCAAGAAGGTGACCAGCGAAGCCGACTATGTCGGGGACCGGTTCGCCGAGGAGGCGCGCAAGATCCACTTCAGGGAAAGCGCGGCGCGCGGGATCTACGGCGAGGCGACGCATGACGAGATCGCCGAGCTGATCGAGGACGGAGTGGACTTCCTGCCGTTGCCGCACGTGCCGGAAGAGGCAAACTAAGGCATTGTAAATACAGTGATTTTTGCGGCACAGCCGAAACTATCACAAAATGGCCACGAGTCTGCCACATCGATGAACGGGAGCTGACGGCCTCTTCAGGGTCCGTTCAAGGCGTGGGTTCCAGTCTCCCCTCGAGGGCCGGGCGCCGCGATGTCCGGCCAGATGGGAGGCCTGAATGCAACACCCGACCATTGGCGTGCCGAGTGGCGCCACGAGGGGCATCGTCCGCGCCGCAACGACCGAGGCAGCGGGGCTGGCGCTCAAGTCGCTGCATCCGTTCGACCTGGAGGTGGAAGCCGCGCTCGACGCCGCCTACGGCGCCGGCAGCTGGTACCTCTACTGGGACGAGGACCTGCGTGGCCGCCCGATCCGCGGCACGATCACGCTCGCCTACGGGAACAAGACGCTGGTCGTGGGCTGATCAGCCCGCGGGTCTTTCGGCCAGGACCATGTAGTTGACGCCGGTGTCGCGGCTTTGCCGCCACTCGTCGGCGAGGGGATGGAAGACCACGCCGACGCGCTCGACCTCCCTGAGGCCGAAGCGGGTCACGAGGGCGGAGATTTCGTCGGGGGTGAGGAACTTCGAGAAATCGTGCGTGCCCCTGGGCAGCCAGCCGAGCACGTATTCGGCGCCGAGGATGGCCAGCGCATAGGCGCGCGGCGTGCGGTTGATGGTGGCGGTGAAGAGCAGGCCGCCCGGCTTCACGAGCTGGGCGCAGCTCTCCATGTAGAGCGGCACGTTGTCGACGTGCTCCACCACTTCCATGTTGAGCACGATGTCGAAGCGGGCGCCGGTGGCGGCGAGCGCCTCGGCGGTGGTCGTCCGGTAGTCGATCTCGAGCCCCGACTGCTCGGCGTGGTGCCGGGCGATGCCGATGTTCCTGTCGCCCGCGTCGATCCCCACCAGCGTGGCGCCGAGCCGGGTCAGCGGCTCGCTCAGCAGGCCCCCGCCGCAGCCGATGTCGAGGATCGACAGCCCCTCGAGCGGCCGGCGCACGGTGCCGTCCTTGCCGAAGTGGCTGATCGCCCGGTCGCGCACATAGCCGAGCCGAACCGGGTTGAACTTGTGCAGCGGCTTGAACTTGCCCCGGGGGTCCCACCACTCGTCGGCCATGGCCGCGAACTTGGCGATTTCGTCGGGGTTGATGGTGGTCGTGCTCATGGATGGGTTATCGACCCTCAGCGAGGGCAGGGCAAGAGGCTGGCGCCTGCGGGTGCGGCGGCCACACCCACCCAAGCAAGAGTTGATAACCCCGCCCGTTTGTGGCACATCCCGCCCGGATTCTGAGCGTACCGGCGGGTTCCGCCGCCAATAGTCGGGGTAGGGGCCTTGGGCCGTATCGTAGTCAAGTTCGGTGGCACGTCCGTCGCCACCGTCGAGCGCATCCGGCAGGCTGCCCTGCATGTGAAGCGCGAAGTCGAGGCCGGCAACGAGGTCGCCGTGGTCGTTTCGGCCATGAGCGGCAAGACCAACGAGCTCGTCGGCTGGGTCAACGAGGCGTCCAAGCTGCACGACGCGCGCGAGTACGACGCCGTGGTCGCATCGGGCGAGCAGGTGACGGCCGGGCTGATGGCGATCGTGCTGAGCGAGATGGGCGTCCCGTCGCGCTCCTTCCAGGGCTGGCAGGTGCCGATCAGGACCGACGACTCGCACGGGGCGGCGCGGATCGTCGAGATCGATCCGACCGAGCTGAACAAGCGCTTCGCCGAAGGCGTGGTGCCGGTCATCACCGGCTTCCAGGGCATCGCCCCGTCGGGCCGGGTGACGACGCT
>JAEYZJ010000252.1 GCA_023430705.1 Pseudomonadota bacterium
CCTGCTCGCGCTCATCGGCCAGTTCGCGTCCGAGCTCGAAGTCATTCGAGTGCATGTCTCCGAGGCTCGTGTGATTTCGCCCGGTCCGGCGCTCCTGCTCGTCAGCCAGGCTCCGACGCGTGTCGACCGACTGCGGGTCTTCGATCGAGGGAGGGCGGGGTCGAATGTCCATCAGCCGGCCCTCCGCCGCGGACGGGCAAAGAGATCCTCGACCTCGACTTCCTCGCGCCCCTCGACCAGGGCCAAAGCGGCCTGCTTCATGTCGTCGGTGATGATGGTGAACTTGTCGCGCGCCCGCTGCGCGGCAAAGAAGGCGGCTGTCGCGGCCAGCAGCTCCTGCTCGAGCCGCGCCTCCACATGCAGGGCGCGGTCGAGCTCGTCCGAAAGTGCGGCATGCGCCTTCTCGAGCTGCACGACGCGACCGCGCGTCTCGTCGACAACGTCCTGCCCGATCTGGCGTCCCATGATGTCGTCGTAGATCGCGTCCTCGCGCGCAGCGTAGGTCCGCGCACTTTCGGCGACAGTTCCAGCTGCCTGCTCGCGTTCCAGCCTCGCCGCGTCGCGCTGCGCGCGCTTGGCCTGCATGGCCCGCTCCGCCTGCCCGAGCTTCAGGTCCTTCACCCGCAGCAATGTCATCATCTGCGCCATCATCCGGTCAGCACCTTGAGTTTGCCGAGCGTGGTCTCGAACGGGTCAAACTCATCGGTGCGCTGCTGCAGGAAGGCGTTGATCTCCTTGTACTTGGCGATGGCGAGGTCCGCGTCGGGATCGCTGCCCTTCTTGTACTCCCCCACCTTCACGAGGAGTTCGACGTCAGCATAGGTGGCGAGCCACGAGTTCACCCGGCCGGCCATGGCACGATGCTCAGGCGTGGTCACCGCCATCATGACGCGGCTCTTGGAGTTGAGGATGTCGATCGCCGGATAGTGGTTGGCGCTCGCGAGCTTGCGCGACAGGATGATGTGGCCATCGAGGATAGAACGGGTCTCGTCGGCGACAGGCTCGTTCATGTCGTCGCCCTCGACCAGTACGGTGTAAAGCGCGGTAATCGATCCCTTGTCGTTCATCCCCACCCGCTCCATCAACTTGGGGAGGTTGGCGAACACCGACGGTGGAAAGCCGCGCCGCGTCGGAGGCTCACCCGCGGCGAGCCCGGTCTCGCGCAGGGCACGGGCAAACCGGGTGACCGAGTCCATCAGGAAGAGGACCTTCTTGCCCTGGTCACGGAAATACTCCGCGATCGCCGTCGCGGCGAAGGCGGCCTTGGCACGCTCCATCGAACTCTTGTCGGAGGTGGCGCAGACGACGACGGCGCGCTTCATGCCTTCCGGTCCGAGATCGTGCTCGATAAACTCGCGTACCTCGCGACCGCGCTCGCCGATCAGCGCGAGAACGGTCACATCGACGTTGGCGCCCTTCACCAGCATCGAGAGCAAGGTCGACTTGCCGCCGCCGGCTGCCGCGAACACGCCCATGCGCTGGCCTTCGCCACACGTGAGGATGCCGTCGATGGCCCTTACCCCGAGCGAGAGCGGCGCGTCGATGATGCGGCGCGTCATCGGCTCGGGCGGATCCTGGTAGATCGGATAGAAGGCCTCGGGGGTGAACGGAGCATCGAGTCCATCGATGAACCGCCCCATGCCGTCGATCACCCGGCCCATCAGCTCCGAGCCCACAGGAATCTGCTGCACGCGTCCGGTGCGGCGGACCTCGGTCTGCGGGCTCACGCCCTGGGTCTCGCCGATAGGGGAGAGCAGGGCCTCTTCATTGAGGAAGCCCACGCACTCGGCGAGCAGCCGGCTGCCGCTGTTGCGGTTGTAGAGTTCGACGATCTCGCCCACCTGCACGTCGGGCACCGCAGCGTGGATGATGGTGCCGACGACCTTGCGCACCCGTCCGGTCAACAAGTACGGGACGAACCCCTCGAGGTCGGATCTGAGGCGCGCCGGCAACGCCTCGATGCGTCCGCCGATCCGGCGCCGCCGATCCGCACGGAGGCTCTCGATCTCGGTCGCCGTGTCCCCCGGGCTCTCGATGACGTTCATGCACGCACCTCGCTTTCGCTCTGCGCGGAGGCGGACCGGATGGTGGCGGTGACCATGGCTTCGAGCTGGTCCAGGTGGCGGCCGATATCGCCCTCGACGCGACCGATAGAGGTCTCGACAATAACCTGCGGCGCGACCAGAGCCGGGTCCTCGACCACGTCCACGAGTTCGACTTCAGGGAACTCCTGCAGGATGCCGGTGATGGCTTCGCGCAGCTCGAAATACTGCTCGTGCGAGACCCGAAGCTCGGCCTTCTTTTCGCGGCGCATCTGCTTCAGCGCCGCGCGGACGAGGATCTGCGCCTTCTCGCGGTCGCTGAAGCCCTGCACCAGCCGGCGGACCGCAGTGACGACGACGTCGGTGAGTTCAGCCTCCGTGGCCGCGAGCTTGCGGTCGAGCAGGTCAGTCTCGGCCAGCAGCATGCGGGCGGCCTCGAGTCTTGCGAGAGCCAGCCCCTCCTCGTAGCCGCGGCGCTTTTCGGCTTCATAGGCCTCGCGCGCTTCGGCGACGATCTGCCCGGCGGAACGGTGCGCCTCGTCGACGAGGGCGGTCGCGGCAGCCATCGGTTCTACGGCGTCCCTGGGAAGCAGATGAGTGCCCGCTGCGAGGGTGAAGCCGAGTTCCTTCAGCCGATAGTAGCCAGCCATGAGGGCCTCCTCCTGTCGATCAGGCGGAGGAGGCGACCGATTTCGGCGGGTTTTGCCGAAAGCGCGCCGCCGGTGCGGTAGTCGGGTGGCAGGCGGCGCGCGATGAGGTCAGGGAGCGGCGGCGCCACGGGGTTGATAAGTGCGAACAGCAGGCCCAGACCGAGTGTTGCGAACTGCCGGCGCCCGGCATTCTCGTCGGCGGCAATGGCGGCATGGAACTGCCGGGAGTCGCCCAGGGCCGCGAGGGCCGGATAGAGCCCGCTCGCCTCCTGCGTCGCGAGCAGGTAGGCCTCGCTGCCGAGCCGTGCCCGCAGGGCGGCGCGCTCCGCTTTGCCGGTGGTCGTCAGCACGTCGCGATGCACCGCCGCACCGGCCGAGAGCAGGGCCAGGTCGAGCACGTCGGCGACCGGAGCGGCCAGCATCGAGATTGCGAGCCGACCCTCCGGCGCAGCGGCGATCCGGATGAACTCGTCGCTCGGCAGGCCGGAGAGGCCCGACGCCACCTTTTCGCTAACGGCGCGGCGCAGAGGGTGGCGGAACGCAGGCTCGGCGGCGAGGGCCTCGACCTCGGCGGGCGACAGGTTGCCAAGGCTCCAGCCCTGGCGGTCAAACGTCGCAAACGGGTCTGACACCGCCGCGGCGAGCCTGCTGAGCGCCCCGAGGACCGGAAATGCCGGCGATGCGATGCCCCCGTCCACTCCAGTTGCCCCCGTTGCGCCACTCATGACGGCTCAAGCGCCGTTCCCTCGGCTGATACGCCGGTCTGTCCCCTCGGTGCCTTTGGCCGTCGCCGCGCGAACAGAAGTGCGGAGGCAACGATGGCGAAGATGGCCAGCACGATGATCGCGCCACCGCCGACGTAGACGATGGTCCAGAACAGGGGCAGGTTTGCCTCGCGGACCCCCAATCCCTGGATCACATCCACGACGCGGCCGGTACTGGCCGGGGTCGCCACCTCGGTCGGTGAGGCCTGGGTGAGAACGACCGTGACCGCATTGTACTGCAGACCCTTGATCGAGCTGGACACGAGCCGCCGGATCTGCGGCACGAGGAACTCGAGATCGATGTCGGCCTCGTGCTTGATGAACACTGCGGCGGAAGATGGCACCACCGGTTCGCCCAGTTTCGGTTCCTCGGGCAGCACCACGTGCACCCGGGCCGTGACCACGCCGTCGATCTCCGAAAGGGTCTGCGCCACTTCTTCACCGAGCGCGTAGATGTAACGGACCCGCTCCTCGAAGGGCGACGAGATGATGCCCGACTTTTGGAACACCGTTCCCATCGAATCGCGCGTGTTCTTGGGGAAGCCCTTGGCTGTGAGGACAGCAATGGCCTGGACCATGTCGCGTTCCTCGACCCGAACCTGGAAGCCTTCGCCGGCATGCGCCTTCTCGGCCACGACGCCGGAGGACATCAGCACCGCCAGCATCTGGTTCGCCTCGACCTCGCTGAGGTTGGAATAGAGGTCGACCTTGCAGGCAGCCAGCATCACGCAGGCCAGCAGTGCAGCCAGCTTGAGTGCGCTCAGGGCCACCCGGACGACATGGTCGAGCAACGGTGTCACTAGCCTCACTGGCCCTTCATCAGGGTGTCGACCGACTGGGTCACCTTGCCCGTGAGCTTGGAGCTCATGTCCACCAGCAGCGTGAAGCTGGCGACTTCCATCTGCATTGCCATCATCATGTTGGCGTTGACCGACTCGGTGCTCATCAGCTGGGAGATGCGGGCCTCGCGTGCGTCGAATACGCCGCGCAGTTGCTGCATGCCGTCGAGGATCATGTCACCGGCATTCGATGGCGCGACCGCGGGGGCTCCATCGAGCCCGAGGCCCTGGCGGGCACGGTTCTCGGCGCCGATCTCCACCGCAGAAGCCGGCGGCGTCACGGGCGGAGCGGCGCCGGCCTGTGCAACGAGCGTCACCTCCGGCTCGGCGACCTGCCGGGCCATGGCCTGCTCGAAGGCGTCGAGCCGCGCGGCGGGCACCGGTGCCCCCACCCCGCTCGCCGGTGCCAGCAAGTTGTTCGTTGTCAGTATGACAGGCGAAACCATCTTCTGCATTCCCCCAGAACTGGCGATCGAACAGAGTTTATTGCGCATCCGGGGCTTGGTGGAAAGACATCGTTCGATGAACTTGCTCACGTTGCCGGACGAATTGTCTATCCAGGCAGGCCCTCAAGTGCCGCCGTCGCAAGCTCGATAAACGCGGCATCCGAAGCGGTGCGGGCGACGCGCTGCAGGATTGCCCTCGCCTCGACGCCGTCGCCGCGCCGGGCCAACGCCAGTCCGAGGTAGCTGAGAGCCGCGTCACTCGGGGGCAGAGCGCGCAAGATCGTGATCGCCGCGTCGAGTTCGTCCCGGGCCATTTGCACGAGCGCGCGCCCGATGGGACCCGCCTCCTGGCCGGGACGGGCCGCTTCGATACCACCGAAAATCCTCTCGGCGGGGCCGTCGAGGCCTGCAGAGAGGGCAATAAAGCCGATCTCTGTCAGGAGACGTGTATCTTCGGTATCAAGCAGATCGTCCAAAAAACTATCCCCATGGGCAATAGACCGAGTCATAACGTCGTGTCGTGCCCACGGCAACCGTATGTGGGCGGTCGTATATGCACTATCCGAGATGCATCAACAACAATGCACGCTGCGCCAGTTGCAGTTCTTCGCGGTATTCGGGTCGGCGGCGCGAAACGCGCGATGCGGCGGCGAGCCAGGCTTGCGCCCCCTGCCGGTTGCCACGCGCGAGTTCCATGATTCCAGCGACGCTGCTGGCGCGCGGGTGCCGGTCTTCGGCGGCCAGGCAGGGGGCGACCAGTGCCTCCACGAGGTCCATGTCGGCGGCCCGGGTGGCAAGAACGGCAAGGCCGAGATAGCCTGCCTGGGCCCTGTCCTCCATGCCCGCGAGCACGGCGAGCACGGCCGCCGCTCCGGCAGCGTCTCCGGCGCCATCGAGGCGCAGGGCGAGCGCGTAGGCGCCTTCATCCGGCGCTGGGAAATGCTCGTCCAGCGCCTCTAGCCCGCCGCCCAGCATGGCGAGCGCGGCCTTCGCCGCCGGGTGGTCCTTCGCCGCAGCCCGCAGCGCCGCGAGGCTCGCAGCGGCGGCTTCGCGGGTCAGGGGAGCGACATTGGTAGGCGGGGGGACGGTGGGGAGGGCGGCCGACACCTCGGCGCGGGGTCCGTCTGCCGCGGAAACTGGCTTCATCATGGTCTCTTGGGATGATTCCCAGGCGGCGCGAAGAACAGCGGCCACGGTGCAATGTAGCGTGGCGCCGCTCCAGACCTGTGCCGTATGGCACACCGGGGAAGTGTACCCTCTTCTAGTAGTTGGGCACTTGGGGCATGGTAGAACGTTAGGCCGTGTCTGGCGATGGGGCGTGTATGAGAGACGCAGACAGTGCAAGCGGCATCGGCTTCCCAAACGGTGGCCTTTCCCCGTCGCCAGAAGACTTCGAAGCCGTGTTCGAGGCGATGCAGGCCAGGCTCGGGCAACTCGTCGAGCTGCCGCTGATCCGCAACGATCCGATTGCACGAGGCTTGCTCGAGGACATGGCGCGCGACGCCGGCCCCGACGGCCTGAACGTGCTCCTCGATCGGCTCGACGCCCGGGTCAAGTTCCTGCTGGACCGGAAGGGTGGGGTGGCGGGGGCCGCATCCAGTCGCCGCGAACGGCCGCCACGCACCTTACTGAGACTGTAGAGGGGGACGAGCCATGGTGAACTTCTGGAGCAGTATGGTCGGCGTGACGCTGCCCCCTACGGTCCGGCAGAATGAACTCCCCAGCGCCCTGCCGGATCCGAAGAAGGTGTCGTTGTCTCAGTTCATGAGATGGTCGCTCGCCGACCAGATCGCGTTCATCGAGGCCAAGGGAACTGGCACGACACCAAAGACAGTCACAATCGGAGATCCTGGGAAGCAAGGTGATCCTGATTATCCGAAGCCGACCATTACCCTTGGGTATAAAGCGACCTCCCCACAGGCGTTGACGTACGCTGACCCGCTTCTCCAGCCCGCGCAGGTCAGCAAGAACGACTTCATGCGTTGGAGCCCTGACAACCAACTCGCTTACATCGCGCGGTTCAAGGATGCGTCCGGGGCGGTCTACCTGGGGGCAAGCCAGTCAAAGGTCGAGCTCGCTGCGAATGGTGACGTGATGGCGCTTGGCGTCCTGCTGCCGACCGCCGGCGATGCCGAGCCGATCCCGTATCATCATCTGCCGGGTAGCGCCGCCGGCACACCCTCGAACGTCGTCGTCACCAGCGCCGAGTGGCTGTTCCCGACGCTCGATGGCGACAACGTCAAGCTGCCGGACAACGAACGGCCGGCTGCGTTCTCCACCACGCCTGCCATGCTGGCCCCATCCGGCTTCACGGACGATGCGCTGCCGCGCCCGCCGGGGCTCACCAAGGAGCAGAAGTCGGATGCCGCCAAGGTGGAGTTCCTGAAGAGCTTCGCCACGTGGCACTCGGTTTACCAGCTCGAATACATCAAGACGCACCAGTTGACGCCGGCGACGCCCGCTAATTCGCGGCCGCGCCTGGACATCGAAGTCGGCTCGCCGGAGCTCCGACTGACCGCGTTCGTTTCGCCTGACGATCCGACCAAGCACTTCATCGTCCAGTCACTGGACAAGGCGGCAATCGCCCGGATGACCGAGAACGAGCAGTCCGCCCTGACGAATATGGGGGAGGCCTGGGATACCCTTTCTGCCTCGCTCGGTTTGATAGATGTGCTGACACCCAAACTGGCAGCATCAGACAAAACGGCAAATGGTGGAACGATCGGAGGTACCCCTCCAACAGGCCCGTTCACAGCAGCCGGCTATGCCGATGAGCTCATCTATGCGATTGAGAACACACCGCCCAGCAGCAGGAGGTACAACGGGACCTCTTTGGACCAGCCGCAGCTGGCGTGGGACGTGGGTGGAACCTCGTTCACGGTGGGCGGCACCACGTATCTTAAGAGATACGCGCAGACCACCAAGCCCGCGGACCCTCCCGGCAACGGTCCCGGTGGGGTGCTGATCGGCGCCCATGGCGGCACGCTGCGCTATGTCGCCTCTGGGTCGATGACCGCCGGTGGGCCGACGACATCGTGGGAACTCGTCGAAGACGTTACATCCTTGCCCGACGAGGCCAAGCAGGCATTCATCTCTCAGCTCGAGATTCTCAAGGAGCAGATCGGCAACTCGGCGATCGTCGACTACAAGACGATCCAGACCAAGGTCGACGAACTGCGTGAGCGCTTCAACCGGGTGTTCGCGTTCTACAACGTGAGGCCGGCGACCGCAGAGACGTGGTACCACAACAATCCCGACGACGACAGCCAACACTATACCGTGACGGTCTACGCCGACGTCATCTCGCAGGATGGAACGCTGAATAGCGCCAACCGCGGCTACGCTGTCTTTCTCGCCCAGGAGCAGCGAATAGCGGAACTGGCCAAGGCCCGCATGACGCTGGTGCGCGAGAACGGCATCCTCAACGGCAAGACCCTCGACGTCCCCTATCTCGTCTACAAGTTCCAGAGCCTCTACAACCTCTCGCTAGAAGCGCAGGTCGTCGCCGAAACGGAGGAGGTCAACCAGCAGAATGACCTGCTGAGGACCTACGCCGCCATGCAGGACGCCGTCAACCGTACCCTGTCGGCCCTCAGCAAGACGGACAACAGTTCCAGCGTGGGCATTCTGGGATTGGCAAGTACCGACACTGAGGTGCTGGAGAACGAAGCAAACGCCGGCCTTCTGAAAGTGCTCTCGATGTTCGAGGACTACCTCTCGGCCCGGCATCGCAAGCCCGACGGGGCGTTCGTGGGTGGACAAAGGCATCCGCTGGAAGTTCTCAGGAGCGTCACTCGTCCGATCTTCAACTTATTCTACAACGCAAAATTCGGCCAGCACAACGAGCAGGACAACGACGGTATCGACGCCGGTGGGGACCAGACGGACGATGACGACAACACCTACACGAAGAAGGACTACGACCTGGAGACCTACACCCACACTCAATGGAGCAATTACGCGACGCGCCTGTCCGAGAGCGTGACGATCATCAACCAGAACAGCCAGATCAAGATGAACGACATCAACTCGATGGATAAGGAGCGCAACCGCCACTTCGAGCTGGCCAACAATGCGCTCGCCAAGATGGCGGACATCATCTCCAATATCGCGCGGGCCTGAGGCTGAGAGATGGTCGACCGGATCAGGAACCTCGACGTCGGACTGGAGCGGATCACCAACTGGGAGATCGGCGACGAGTTCCACCTGCCCGCCGAGGGTAAGGCAGCGCCGGCCTTCCTGCCGCAGTACCGCCCGCTGGACGAAGTGCTGCGCCGGCCTTCGCTCGACGAACGCCTGCCGGACCTGCTGCAGCCGACCGATCTCGACCCGGGCCTGCTCGACCCCGCTGCCCTCACTGCCACCCGGCGGGATCTCTCACTCCTGTTCAAGCGAAATGGCCGGGACCTGCACGGCAAGGCAGCCGAAACGCTCGACAAGGCCGCACGCCTGCTCGAGGCCGATGAGGGGCTCGATGCCGAAGTGCGCGCGGCACTGGCCGCCTTGTTGCGCGGATGAGCGCGCAGACCGTCCATCCCGCCGCGCCGCGGAGATCTCGCGGGTTGACCCGCCGGCAGCGTGACTTCCTGCTGCTCAACATCTTCGTCTTGGCGCGCCACGGCTACGCGGAACGGGCGCGCATCCTGGCCGATGCCATGTTCGATCTCGGCGACGAGAGTGCCGAAGTCCTGCTCGCCCGCGCCGTGCTGCGCTTCTCCGAACGCAAATGGGCCGAAACGCTCGAGGTGCTCGACGGCCTCGACCGCATCGCGCCGATGGAACGCTTCGGCGCCTACAAGCTGACCGACAAGCAGCGCATGCGGCGCTACCTCAAGACGCGCAGCCTCCATGAACTGGGCGACAAGGCGCGCGCCCGCGACGCGATCGATGCCTACATGCGGCATGGCGAGGCGGGCGTAGAGGAACGCGAGTAGTCCTCAAGTGCAGCGGCCTGTCATCTACGACACACCGTAATGATCGAGCCTCGCTAGTCTCTCCTCATCAAGAGGGAGCATCCGGTATGTCCATTCTGGAAGGGCCGTTTTCAAACAAGCAGTCGCTGACTGACGCCGCGGTCTTCGCCAACGAAATGATCGCGAACATGTTGCCGAGCCTCGACGAGCCCTCGCGCAACCTCATCGAGGCGACCAAGGACGGCTCCACCCTCGGCGATGTCCTGGGCATCACTAAGGAGCAGAAGGCGGCGCTGCTCGATCTCGGCTGCCGGCTGCTGCAGGTCGGCGAGACCGACAAGGCCGTGGATGTCCTCATGCGCCTCATCCAGCTCGATCCGCTCCAGGAGCGCGCCTTCTACGCGCTCGGCGTTGCCTGCCAGACGCGCGGAGAGCTGAACAAGGCTGCGCAGATGTACCTGCAGTTCCTCGCCCTCGATGCCACCAACCCGATGGGTTACCTGCGGCTCGGCGAGTGTCTCCTCGGCGCCCAGGAGTATTCCGAAGCGCAGGCGGCGCTGCTTATGGCCAAGGAGTTTGCCGAAGAAGGCAAGGGCGAGCCTGGCAACCTTCAGCAGGCGCTGAAGCTCCTCGCCATTCCCGAAATTGCCTCCGCGGCTCCGGCCGCGAACTAAGCCCCGCAATCAGCGAACAACAGCACGTCAGAAGGGTCAAAACCATGAGCCCGATCACTTCGGTTGGCACTGGTCCCACTCAGTTCACCCCCGAGATCCAGTTCGATCCAAAGAACCCCGCAACTGGCTCCGGTGCCATCGGCGAGCAGGGGGAAGCGCCGCCTGCTCCGCCGCCGCAAACGGTAGCCGACGCGCTGGCGAGTCTTTCCGCCTTCATGTCCGGCGGTGCCGGCATTGATGTCGATGTGCTGCTGGTCCAGATCGCCGTCGCCATGCGCGACACCGAGGCCGAGGGCCAGAAGAAGAAGATCGACGCCGACTCCAAGGCCAAGGAGCTTCAGCTCAAGGAAAAGGGCGAGAAACTCGAAGAAGCCCAGAAGAAGATGGAAGAGGCCGAGGCCAAAAAGAAGAGCGCCAGCATCTGGGACAAGATCAAGCTGGCCTTCGAATGGATCGGCGCTGCTCTCGCCGCGGCCCTCGCGGTGGTGATGATCGCTACCGGCGTCGGCGCGGTCGTCGGCGCGGCCCTGCTCGTCGCAGCGGTCGCCGCCATCGTCATGGCGATCGACTCAACAGTTCAGATGACAACCGGCATGGGTATCGCCGGCAACCTCCACTACCTCGTCGCCACCAAAATCGAAGGCAAGAGCGAAGAGCAGGCCAAGGCAGAGGCGGCCAAGGCCGACATGGGGTTCCGCATCGCCATGGCCGTCGTCGGCATCGCGGCCAGCATCACCGCGGGTGGCGCGGGGGCTTACAGCTCTTTCAGCGCTGCCAGGGCAGCGGGCGAGGGTCTCGGGCAGGCGTTAAAGACCGCCTTCTTGGCAGGCAACCAGGCGATAAGCCAGGGCGCGAACATCGCCCGCAAGGGCCTGGAAGTTGCCTCGGCGGTCAACGCGATCGGCACTGCCGCCACCAATGCCGGTAGTACCGTTGCACGGTCTCAGGCGACCGAGGCGAGCGGCGAGGCCAAGAGACTCGAGGGCAAGGCCAAGCAGAATGAGGCCACTATCCAGATGCTCGACGACCTGATCGACCAGGCGCTGTCGCGGCTGATGGCATCGTCGGACCGCTTCAACGCCATCCTCGACGATATCGTGGAGTCCCTGAACGATCGCGGCAACACGATGAGCAAGGCGCGTTTCGCCGGCTGACGCCGAAGGCAGCCCTCATCCAGGAACAAGGACCATAGTCATGACCACGATCCCGACCTCTACGACGTCCCCTTACGCCCTTCTTCCGCCAGGACTGTACAATGCGGAGACGGATACGCTTCTGGTAGACAAGGCGACTGCCGATCGCGTCAAGGCGAGCATCGACGCCACGCTCAAGGAACTCCCGGCGCTGGAGGAGTCCAAGGTTCAGCAGATGGTTGCCAACCTTACGCCAGGCGACGTCGACTCGGACCTGAAGCTGGGCCTGAACCTGGCGATGTTCGAGGTCGCAGCCAAGAAGCTCGGCGATGCGGGCGGCGAGGTGGTTGCGTTTGTCGGCAACCTCGCAAGATTCCTTGCCCGCATGATGATCGAGCAGGCCGGCGAGCAGCGCCAAAACGCCCTGCAGGATCGGCTGAACGCCCGCGAACAGGCCAAGGGCGAGCTGATGAACCAGGCCAGTCAGTTGGATAAGGCGGCAGCCGAGATGATTGCCGGCGCGGAAAAAGCGCTCATCACTGGCCTTATAGCGGCGAGCGTGCAGTTTCTCGCTGCGGGCATCAGCCTCATCGGCTCGGTAAAGGCCCTGAAGGGTATGAGTGCGGCTCAAACTGAAACCAACAAAGTATTCAGTGAAGGTACAAAGGCTGCCAAGGAGGCTGTCGGCGAAACGGCAAAGGCGGCGGCGCAGCAGGCAACCGAGCAAGCTCTCAAGGTTACTGGACAGGCCTTCATGAAAGCCCAGGGAGTTGGGAACGTATTCAGCGCCATCGGCCAGATGGCTTCGGCCGCCGGTCAGGGCACGAGTGCCTACGGCAGCAGCGAGGACACCAAGGCTCAGGCCGCAGCCAAGAAGATGGAAGCCCAGGGATCGCGCGATGCCGCCGAAGCCCAGGAACTGCAGCAGGCCGCCGACAACAAGAAGCAGATCGAAGACGCCCTCAACGACATGATGAAGCAGATCATCAACTTCCTCAAGGAGATGCGGGAAGCCGAAGTCGACGCCATGCGCTCGCTGACCAAGGTCTGAGCCGCGGGATGCAGGACTTCCGCTCCGTCGTCACGGCACTGTGGGCGCGGCTCGGGATCGGTGAGCCTCGCTTCAACGAACCCGGTCGCGTGCAGCTGCGCATCGACGGCATCAGCCTCGACCTCACGGACAATGGCCGCGGTCTGCTGGTGGTGGAGGGCGCCGCCGGCGCGCTCGCGGGAGATCCTGTGGCCCGAGCGCGCCAGATACGGCGACTCCTCGAGACGAACCTGGGCCTCGTGCCTTCCGGCGAGGCAGGCGTTTACCTGAGAACCCGGCCGAACGGCGAGAAATCCGTGACCGGTCGAGCCATATACGACTATCGAAGGACCAATCTGGATTACCTTGTCAGAATAATAGAAGATGTACTGCAGGTGGTCGAGTATTACGGGTCAGATATCAAGTCGGCTGGAGCGGTGGCGGCGCAACGTTCGGCGCCGGTAGTGTCCGATGCGCTCGGGGCGGAAGTGATCTTCAGGCCATGACCATCGACGATCGACAGGGGGATATGATGAGCGCTGCAACTGCCACGCAGGTGAATGGCGACGACGACAGTCTTGCTGCATTGCTTCGTGGCGAGATGCGCGACAAACTTGGTCTGAGCAGCGAACAGCTGCGGGTCGGCCTGTCCGTGGCGCGCAACCACCTCACGCGGGGGGCGCCGCTCGATGCGCTGCGGATCTACGTGGCCCTGGTGCTCTGTGAGCCGACCAACGTCGACTTTCAGATCGGCCTCGCCAACTGCGCTGGGCTGTTGGGTGAGCACCACCTCGCGCTGCAGGCCGCCTCGGTGGTGATCGCGCTCGCGCCCAAGGATGCGCGCGGCTACCTGCTGTCGGGGCGCAGCTGCCTGGGTATCGGTGCGTTTTCGGAGGCCAAGGAAGACCTCGAGGATGCCCTGGCACTCGCCGGGGCCGACAGTGCGGTGGCCAGTGAGGCAACGCTGCTTCTCGGGCGGATCGCGACCGCGGCCGCAGCCGCTGCGACTGCATAGGGGCGGCCGTTGAATGATCCCGTCCAGGTCGGGGAAGCGCCCGCCGGAGCCCTGCTCGGGTTGACGGGGGCCGACGCAGATCTGCTTGAGCAGGTGTGCGGTGATGCCTTGAGCTCCGCCGGCGTCGATAGCCGCCGCTTCTTCTCCCGCCTGCGGCAGGGCCAAAGCCTGGGGGCCGCCCTCGGCCTGCCGGCCGACGTCATCGAACTCATCTATGCGCGGGCGCACCGCTGGTTTGTGGCCGGCCGACCGGAGCGCGCGGAGCCGCTGTTCCGGGCCCTCTGCGCGGCCGATGGTGGTGCGGCCGACTACTGGATCGGCCTCGGCATTTGCCTGCGTCTCAAGGGCGACTATGCGGGCGCTTCGCTTGCCTTTTCGATGGCTGGGACTCTCCGGCCAGAGTGGGCCGTGCCGGCCTTCCATGCGGCCGAACTCGCCTTGCAGCGGCGTGACCGAGTGACGGCCGAAGCTGAGCTCGGCCGCTTCCGCCGGCTTGCCGATGCGACTACGCCCGAGCGCCTGCGCGATGAGGCGGCCCGCGTGGAGCGGGCGCTGAATGCCCAGAAGCAGGCGGTAAGGTGAGATGGCCGATCTCAGGTTCGGCATCTCCTTCCAGGCGGAACGGCTGGCCCTGATCCGGGAGATCGCCCGCAACCTTGGCGGCGAAACGCGGCCTGCCGGGACCGGAATAGTCGGCGCCGGGCCGGCCGGTGGCGTTGCCGCCCCGGATGCGCCGGAAGTCGCCGAAACGGACGACGGCCTGCTTGGGGACCGGATGGGCCCCCGCGAGGGGCAGGCGGCGACGCCGGCCGAGCGACTGGCGGGCCTGCGCCTGCCGCAGCCCATGTTCCTCGAGGCCCAGGCCTACAGGCAGGTGCTGGCGCGGCTGGCGGCGTCCGACCCGGTCCTCGCCGCGATCGCCGGCGGCGAGG
>JAEYZJ010000261.1 GCA_023430705.1 Pseudomonadota bacterium
GCGAGATGGCGCAGATCACCATCCAGCTGCCGTTCGCGGCCGTCGGCATCTTTCAGGCGATGATGCTGTTCCTGCTGCTCGCGAGCGACATTCTCGTGCGGTACCGCGTGCGGTCCGTGCGCCGCGCAGAGGTCGCAGCATGAGCAGCGATATCGTCATCGCCATCATCATGACCATGGCGGGTGCGGCCACGCCGATCCTGTTGGCCGCGCTCGGGGAGCTCGTGGTCGAAAAGAGCGGCGTGCTGAACCTCGGCGTCGAAGGCATGATGCTGGTCGGCGCCGTGATCACCGTCGCCGTGACCCTGACCACGGGTAACCACCTGCTGGCCATCGCGTGCGCCGCCGGGGCGGCGGCGCTCTCCGCCCTGATCTTCGGCGTGCTGACGCTCACCCTCTCGGCCAACCAGGTGGCGACAGGCCTCGCACTGACCATCCTCGGCACGGGGTTCTCCGCGCTTTTCGGACGACCCTATACCGGCAAGAGCGTCCCGACAGTCGGCTCACCCTTTCCGCCGGAACTCGCCGTCGATCCGGTGTGGCGCCTGCTCTTCGGGCACTCGGTGTTCGTCTACCTGGCGCTGATCATGGTTGTTGCCGTCTGGTGGTTCCTGAAGCGGACGCGCAGCGGCCTCATCCTCCGCGCCGTTGGCGAGAACGACCTGTCGGCCCACTCGATGGGGTATTCGGTCATCGGCGTGCGCTATGCGGCCGTTGCCTTCGGCGGCGCCATGGCGGGCATCGCTGGCGCGTGCTTCCCGCTCGCACTCACCCCGCAATGGGTGGAGCGCCTCACGACCGGCAAGGGCTGGATTGCGCTGGCGCTGGTCGTGTTCGCGGCCTGGCGGCCGTTCCGGCTGGCAGCCGGCGCCTACTTCTTCGGGCTCATGATGATTTTCGAGGTCTATGCGAAGTCATCGAGCAGTTTCCGCATATTACCGTCCGAGTTCTGGGCAGCGCTGCCCTATCTCGCGACGGTCGTCGTCCTTGTGCTGATTTCGCTTCGGCGTGAAGGCAGCACATCCGCACCCGCCTGCCTCGGGAAACCGTTCATCGCGACGGGCTGAGCAGGGATCACAGAATAACGTCATACAGGAGAAACACATGACGCAGTTCAACAGACGTACGATGCTGAAGATCGGTGGTGCCGCAGCGGCCCTGCCGCTGTTCGGCTCGCGCGCCTTCGCCCAGGAGAAGCTGAAGGTCGGCTTCGTGCTCATCGGCTCGCCCGACGACAACGGCTGGAACTTCGGCCACGACCTCGGCCGCAAGGAAATGCTGGCCGCGATCGGCGAGGAGAAGGTCGAGACCACGGTCGTCACCAACGTTCCCGAAGGGCCCGATGCCGAGCGCGTGTTCCGCGAACTGGCCCAGCAGGGCCACAAGCTGATCTACGGCACGAGCTTCGGCTACGGCGACTACATGCACAAGGTGGCCAAGCAGTTCCCGGACGTGAGGTTCGAGTGGGCCACCGGTAACGCCACGGCGCCGAACGTCTCGATCTACAACGCAAAGTTCCATGAAGGTCGCGCCGTGCTCGGCACGGTCGCTGGTCTCATGACCAAGACCAACAAGCTCGCCTATGTCGGCTCGATCCCGATCCCCGAGGTGCGCATGGGCGCCAACGCCTTTGCCATCGCGGCTCGCAAGGTGAACCCGAACGTCACCGTGAAGGTCGTCTATATCGACAGCTGGTTCGACCCGGCCAAGGAGGCCGAGCAGGCACGCGCGCTGATCGACCAGGGCGTCGACATCATCGCCCAGCACACGGACGGTCCGGTGATCCCGCAGATCGCCGAGGAGCGTGGCATCGTCGGCGTGTTCGGGCAGGGCGCTGACATGAGCGCCTTCGCACCCAACACGCACCTCACCGCCATCATCGACCGCTGGGGTCCCCACTACACCAAGTCGGTGCAGTCGGTGCTCGACGGCACCTGGGCCGAAGGCGGCGTGTGGGATGGCATCGCATCGGGCGAAGTCGAGATCGGGGCCTACAACTCCAAGGTTCCGGCCGACGTGGTCGCTGCCGCCGAGAAGGTGAAGGCCGACATCGTGGCCGGCACGCTGCATCCGTTCGCTGGCCCGATCAACGACAACACCGGCGCCGAACGCGTTGCAGCTGGCGATGTGATCGATGACGGCGAGTTCTGGGCTGTCGACTGGTATGCCGAAGGCATCGAGGCCTGAGCCTCATGAATCTGAGGAGGCGGACCCCGTGTCCGCCTCCTCGCGACTGACACCGGGGGCGGCAGAGGCGGCCGAATGACGGACTACGCAATCTTCTGGGAATGGCTGAACTTCGCCGTGCGATGGACGCACGTGATTACGGCTATCGCCTGGATCGGCTCGAGCTTCTACTTCATCGCGCTGGACCTGGGGCTGCGCAAGACCCCCAGCCTGCCTCCACTTGCCCATGGCGAGGAATGGCAGGTGCATGGCGGTGGTTTCTACCACATCCAGAAATACCTGGTGGCCCCCGACTTCCTCCCAGAGCACCTGACCTGGTTCAAGTGGGAGAGCTATTTCACCTGGCTGAGCGGTTTCCTGCTGCTGGTGCTCGTCTATTATTTTGGCGCCGACCTGTTCCTGATCGACCGGCATGTACTCGACATCCCCGCCTGGCAGGCGATCGGACTGTCGCTCGCCTCGATCGTGCTCGGCTGGCTGATCTATGACGCGCTCTGCAAGTCGCCCATCGGCAACTCCACCACGGGCCTGATGCTTGTGCTCTTTGCCGTGCTGG
>JAEYZJ010000269.1 GCA_023430705.1 Pseudomonadota bacterium
CCCCGTTACCGGGGAGGGGCGGCGCCGATCAGGCCTCGAGCCACTTCACCTGTTCGGGGGTGAGGCGGATGTCGAAGGCATTCATGCTGTCGTCGAGCTCGTGCAGGGTGCGCGGGCCGATGAGCGGGATGGACGGGAAGTCCTGCGCCAGCACGTAGGCGAGGGCGACGTGGATCGGGCTCTTGCCGAGCTGCCGGGCCAGCTCCACGGCGCGGTCGCGGCGGGTGAAGTTGCGGTCGTTGTACCAGACGCGCACCATCTCCTCGTTGTCCCGCCTGTCGCGTCCGGCGCGGTCGGTGAAGAAGCCGCGGGCCTGGCTCGACCAGGAGAAGTTCGGGATCTGGCGGGCCTTCAGCCAGTCCTTCCACTCGTCCGTGGAGGCGGTGACGCAGCCGGCCCAGATCGGATCGAGCATCTCGGCGAGGGCGAAGTTGTTGGAGAGCGCGCCCGGCCGCTGCTTGCCGTGCCTGTCGGCATAGGCGATGGCCTCGTCGAAGCGCTCCTTCGTCCAGTTCGAGCCGCCGAACGGTCCGCGGATGCGGCCCTTGCGGACCTCGGCGTCCATGGCATCGACGAACTCGCCGACCGGCACGTCGAGATTGTCGCGATGCATGAAGTAGACATCGACATGGTCGGTCTGCAGCCGGTCGAGCGACTGGGTGAGCTGCTTGCCGATGACATCGGGGTAGGTGAGCGGGGAGTGCGCGCCCTTGCCGATCAGCACGGCCTCATCGCGCACGCCGCGCGACTTCTGCCACTCGCCGAAGAGCTTTTCGGTGTAGCCGGCGGCATAGACGAAGGCGGTGTCGAAGATCCGGCCGCCGCGCTCGAAGTAGGCATCGAGCAGGATGGAGCCGGAGGCGAAGGTGCGGAAGTCCTCGAAGCCGAGGGCGACGGCGGAGGCGGGCTTGCCGAGGCCGGGGATCGTGCGCTGCGGGATCACCGTGCCGCCCGAACTGAGCGGGCGTCCGGCGATGGTGTGGATGCGCGTCGCGGCCTTCTCGACGGTGAACTCGATGCCGGCGTCGGCGCGCCACTTGTCGAGCACGCGGGCATTGCCGAGGCTGTCGGCCCAGCTCATGCCGGGGGCGGCGAACTCCTGCCGGCCGGCCATGATGGCCTCGGAGGCAGCATCGACCTCGTAGGCGTAGAGATGCTTGGACTGGCCGGCGACCACGGTCTCGCGGCTGCCGTCCCTGCGGATGATGTCGATGCGGCCCTCGCCGCCGGAGCGGTCGCCATTGGCGAACCAGAAGGCGGGCACCTCGATGGTGCCCTCGCTGCCGATGATGCGGCCGACATTCTCGAGGTTGGCCATCACGGCGCAGCTGACCTGGGCAACGATGCCGTTGCCGAAGAGCAGCGAGGCGGTGGCGAGGTTGTCGGTGCCGGCCTCGTTGAGGGCGGCGGCGCCCATCACCTTCACCGGATCGAGGAACGGCTTGCCGACCGCGGCCCCGGCCGCGAAGCGGGCGAAGGAGACCGGGTAGCCGCCGACATCGAGGATGCCGCCGCCCGCCAGTTCGGACGAGAACAGCCGGTGGCTCGGGTCGAAGCCGGGCATCTGGAAGCCGAAGCTGGCGGTGATGAAGCGGACGTCGCCGATCGTGCCCGAGCTGATCAGCTCCCACAGCTTCTGCGTCTGCGGATGGAGGCGGTACATGAAGGCCTCGCCGGCGAAGGTGCCGGAGCGGGCGTGGGCGTGGACGATCGCATCGACCTCGAAGGCGGAAAGCGCCATCGGCTTTTCGATCAGCACGGACTTGCCGGCTTCGGCCGCCTTGATGGCCCACTCGGCATGGCCGGTGTGAGGCGTCGCGATGTAGATGGCGTCGACGTCCGGATCCTCGAGGATGGCGTCGTAACCATCGAGGATGCGGGCCTCGGGGAAATCGGTCCTGAGGCTCTGCTTGCCCGGGTTGCGGGTGGCGATGGCTTCCAGGCGGCCGAGCTCGCTGTCGAGCACGCCGCGGCGGAAGTCCTTGGCGATGGCGCCCGGGCCGATGATTCCCCAGCGGACGGGGGCAGCGATGGTCATGGTCTTCTCCTCGGTAACTGGGGTCACAGCGGCAGCGATTCCCGCCGCTGTGGCAAGGGATGGGCGATTACTTCACCGCTCCCAGCATGCCTTCGACGAAGCGGCGCTGGAGCAGGAAGAAGATGACGAGGGTGGGCAGCGTGGCGAGCACGGTGCCCACCATGACGACGCCGTAGTCGGGGTAGTAGGCCGAGCTCAGCGACTGGATGACGAGCGTGATGGTCTTCTGCTCGTTGGTCTGCAGCACGATCAGCGGCCACAGGTAGTTGTTCCAGTTGGCCATGAACACGATGATGATCGCCGCCGCATACGTGGAGCGCATCACCGGCAGGTAGATGAACAGGAAGATCTGCCACTCGTTGAGCCCGTCGATGCGGGCCGCCTCGCGGAGCTCGGAGGGGAAGGCCTTGGTGGCCTGGCGGAAGTAGAAGATGATGAAGATCGAGGCGATGGCCGGCAGCAGGATCGCGGCGTAGGTGTTGAT
The DNA here is from genome assembly GCA_023430705.1 of Pseudomonadota bacterium. GTDB lineage: Bacteria > Pseudomonadota > Alphaproteobacteria > Rhizobiales > Devosiaceae > Devosia_A. Next base: position 2,523 of record JAEYZJ010000269.1, read on the forward strand.
GAGCTTGAAGTTCGCCATCATGATGAAGAGCGGCACCATGAGCGCGGCGAACGGGATCGACAGCATCAGCAGCAGCAGGCCGAAGATGCGCTCGCGGAACCGGCTCCTGTACACTTCGAAGCCGTAGCCGGCGAGCGAGCTGACGGCGAGCGTCAGCACCGTGCCGACGATGGCGAGGAAAGCCGAGTTCCAGAAGATGCGGGGGGCATCGACCTGGGTGAAGAAGCCCACCACATTGTCCCACAGTGCCGTGCCGAAGCTGGCCTTGCCGGTGATGATGTCGGCGGCCGTGTTGGTGGACGACACGATCATCCAGAAGAACGGGAAGATCGAGACGAAGGCGGCGAGCGAGAGCAGCAGGTAGATGGCGGCGCGGCCGGCGAGATAGGGCAGGTTCACCCGCCGGGTGGAGCGGCGCTCGAGCGAGGCTGCGAGGGGAAGGGCGTGGTCGGTCATCTGCTGCGATCCCTCGCGACGACGAACTGGAGGAAGCCGAGGACGCCGACCAGCAGCACGATGACGTAGCTGACGGTGGCCGCGTAGCCGAAGCTGGGCATGAACCTGAAGGTCAGGTTGTAGATGTAGAGCGACAGGGTGAGCGTCGAATCCGACGGGCCGCCGAGGGTGATGGTGTTGACCTCGTCGAACAGCTGCAGCGTGCCGATGGTGGAGATGACGGAGGTGAACAGGATCACCGGCTTCAGCATGGGCACGGTGATGTACCAGAAGCGGGCCCAGGCCGGGATGCCGTCGATCCTGGCCGCTTCGTAGATCGAGCGGTCGATGTTCTGCATGGCGGCGAGGTAGAAGATCATGTTGTAGCCGGTCCACCGCCAGGTGATGGCCGAGATGATCACGACCTTGGCCCAGAACGGATCGGAGAGCCACGGAATGGGCGAGCCGATGATGCCGATGGCCATCAGCATGTCGTTGATGACCCCGTCGGCGGCGAACATCGACTTGAACAGGATGGAATAGGCGACCAGCGAGGTGACGCAGGGCAGGAAGATCGCGGTGCGGAAGAAGCCGCGGCCCCAGAGCCTGCTGTCGTTGAGCGCGCTGGCAAAGAGAAGCGCCAGCCCCAGCATGATGGGCACCTGGATCACGAGGAAGACCATGGTGTTGCCGAGGGCGCGCAGGAACACCGGGTCCTGGGTCAGGCGCTGGATGTTGGCGAAGCCGCCGAAGCTGAAATTCATGCCGCGGCCGGTCTGGAAGCTCATCCAGAGCGACCACAGGATCGGATAGATCATGAAGACGCCGAGCAGCACCAGCGCCGGCATGATGAACAGCCAGCCATTGATGTTCTCGCCGCGCGCGAGTCGAGCCTGGGCCAAGTCGCAGTCCCCCGCATACAGGTGCCATGGGCGCGCACCCGAAGGCGCGCGCCCGAGGAGGAAGGGGGCGGGTGGAGCCGCCCCCGGGAGGAACCTTACTGGGTCTGCTGGCGGACCTGCGCGTCGATGGCGGCGATGGCCGCGTCGACGTCGCCGCCGTCCTTGAGCGCCGGAATCTGGGCGATCACGGCGGCGTCGGCCTCGTTGGTGAAGATGCCGTAGTTGACCCCCGGGATGGCGCCGAGCCAGTCCGAGAAGTTCTGCCAGACGGTCTGGCCGCCGAAGAACGCGTCGCTCGACTTGAAGGCCTCGCCGTCGCGGGCGGCCAGCAGCGAGCCGAGCGCGCCCTGGTCGACGAGGATCTTCTGGTAGAAGTCGATATCCTTGCCCCAGACCGAGGCGAGGAAGTCGGTGGCCTCGTCCTTTTCGGCGGAGGAGGCGAGGACGTACCAGCTGGAGCCGCCGAGGTTGGAGGCGTGCGTCGCACCCTCGACGCCGTCGAGCTTGGGAATGGGGGCGACGCTCCACTTGCCGGCCTGGTCGGCCTGGGCCTTGATCGTGCCGGTCATCCACACGCCGGTCACGGCGCCCGCCGCATCACCGGAGGTGAAGTTGGCGAGATACTCGTTCCAGCCGGAGGCCTGCTTGTAGACGCCGGACTTGAGCAGGTTGGCAAAGCTCGTCAGCGCAGCCTTGAAGGTGGCGTTGTCGGCGATGGCCGGCTGGCCGTCGGGCGTGAAGTACCAGGCGCCGGCGGACTGCAGCATGATGCGGAGCAGGCCGGCGTCGTTGAGGTCGAGGCTGACCAGCTTGTGGCCGGTCTTGGCCTCGACGTCCATGCCGATCTCGATGAAGCGGTCCCAGGTGATATCCTCGAGCGCAGCCGCGTCGTAGCCGGCGTCCTTGAGATAGTCGGAGCGGTAGAAGAAGCCGGTGACGCCGGAATCGAAGGGGAGCGAGTAGCTCTGCCCGTTCACGGTGGCGAGCTCGACCTTGTAGGGAGCGAAGCCGGAGTAGTCGACCTTGCCGGTCAGCGGCTCGAAGGCCCCGGGGAAGGACTGGAGGTACTTCTGGGCGCCGTAGTCCTCGATCAGCACGATGTCGGGCAGGCCGTCCGTGGTGCCCGAGGCGAGCTGGGCCTGCAGCTTCTGCTCGAGGTCGGCCTTGGCGAAGTCGACGATGTTGAAGGTGGTTTCGGGATGCGCCGCGGTGTAGCGGGCAGCCGCTTCCTTCATCGTGGCGCCGTTGAAATTGGGGTCCCAGCACCAGATGGTGACCTCGCCGGCAGAGGCAATCGAGACGGCGAGCATGGAAACGCCGGCCGCCAGGCCGAGCGAGCGGCGCCAGCGCGATGCGGTGGTGGTCATAGTAGTCCTCCCTTTTCATTTGGCTCGCCTTGGGCAAGCGTGATTAGAATATGCGACCAAAGGGGTATGTCCGCGACAAAGGGAACATGGACTTGCCGGAAAGTAAGATACCGCGCGAGGTCTACACGCCGGACGCCACCAGCGTCGAAAGTCGTCCGACGTTCCTCTCCATGTTCCACACGCATCCTCTGCTGATGCTGAAGCCGCACTGGCACGCGCAGGTCGAGGTCAACTATATCGTCGAGGGCAGCGTGCATTACCGCATGCATACCCACGAGCTGAGCTTGACGGCGGGGCAGATGGTGCTGTTCTGGGGCGGCCTGCCGCACCGGATGGACGATCTCAGCGACGATGCCGTCTATGCCGGCGGGCACCTGCCATTGATGCACTTCTTCCGGCTGCGCCTGCCCGAGGACGTGCCGCACAAGCTGATGCAGGGGGCGACGCTCCTGACCGCCGCGACCGACGAGTCGGACCGGCTGAACTTTGCGCGCTGGAACAGCTACGGCCGGTCGGGGGACCCGGTGAAGGCGCAGCACGCCGTCAACGAGATGCTGCTGAGGCTCGAGCGGGTGCGCTTCGAGCCCTACGAACTGGTGGGGACTGCGCGCGCGGCCGACCCGCACGAGACGACCGAGGTGCAGTCGTCGCGCAATGTCGGACGGATGTGCGACTTCATCGCGGAAAACTTCCTCAACGACATCGACTCGGTCGACATCGCGGCGGCGGCGGACCTGCATCCGAAATACGCCATGAGCATCTTCAAGCGCTCGACGGGCATGACCATCAACGAATACGTGAGCCTGCTGCGGCTGAGCTATGCGCAGGCGCTGCTGCTGCGCGAGGACGCCAACGTGCTGCGCGTCGCCATGGAGTCGGGGTTCGGCTCGCTGAGCGCGTTCAACAAGTCCTTCCGCAAGATCGCGGGGATGTCGCCGTCGGACTTCCGCCGCGACGCGCGGGACATGCCGCTGTTCGCGCCGCCCGCTCTGGCATCCTGAACGGCGGCATTGTAACCAACGCCGAGCCATTGAGTTGTCGCGCGGGGGAGTGCCGATGTTCGTCGTGGGGGGCGAGAGCCTGATCGACCTGATTTCCGAGCCGGTCGGGGCCGACGGCACCATAAGGCTGGTCGCGCACCAGGGGGGCTCGCCCTACAACTGCGCCATCGCGCTGTCGCGGCTCGGCAACGAGACCGGGTTCCTGTGCCCGATCAGCACGGACGGTTTCGGCACATACCTCCTCGGGCCGCTCGCCGAGGCCGGCGTCAGGCCGCTGCTGGCCGAGCGGGTCGCAGCCTACACGACGCTGGCGGTGGTGACGTTCGACGCGAGGAAAAGCGCGCAGTACGGCTTTTATCGCAATGCCGACCGGGCCTTTACCCGCGAGGGGCTGATCACGGGCCTGCCCGAGCAGCTCGAGGTGTTCCAGGTGGGCGGGTTCTGCCCGATCGAGCCCGAGGACGCGGCGGCCTGGATGGCGGTGGCCGAGGAGGCGGCGCGGCGTGGCGCGACGCTCTCGATGGACCCCAACGTGCGCCCCTCGCTGGTGCCCGACTTTGCCGGCTACAAGGCGCGGCTCAGCCAGTTCCTCGACCTCGTGAACCTCGTGAAGGTGTCGATCGAGGACCTGGGCGCGCTCGAGCGCAACCGGGCGGTGAAGGTCTCGGACTTCAGTGCCGGGGAGATCGAGGCGCTGGTCGACAGGTATGTTGCCGATTTCCTCGCCCGGCCGAACATGGGGCTGGTGGTCGTGACCTTCGGCGAGGAGGGCAGCCGTGCCTTCACCCGGGCCGGCGCGGCAACGGCCGAGATCTATCCGGCCGAGCCGTTCGGGGACACGGTGGGCGCGGGCGACAGCCTGATGGCGGGGATCCTGACGACGCTCCACGAGCGCGGCGTGCTGAGCCGCGACGGCTTGCGCGGCCTCGATTCCGAGGCGCTGGGCGAGGTGCTGCGCTTCGGCGCGGTGGTGGCCGGGCTCAACTGCCGCCATGTCGGCTGCGTGCCGCCGACGCGGGCGGAAGTCGATGCGGTGCTGACGGCGGGCTGACCGCTCACAGGCTCGTCAATTGCGGGGTGCGGGGCACTCTGCTCAACTCCGGCCGCTGGTGGGCAAGGGGCATTGCATGCGATTCTGGACGTGGTTGGCGGTCGTCGTCGTGCTTGTCGCCGGCGTGGGAGCGGCGCTGTACCTGCTGCGGCCGGTGGAAGGCCCGAAGCGCGACCTGACGCTGGTGGGGGACGCGGCGCGCGGGCAGTACCTGATCCGGCTGGGCGACTGCGTGAGCTGCCATACGGACAGCAAGAACGGCGTCGCCGAGTTCGGCGGCGGGCCGGCGCTCGCCACCCCGTTCGGCACGTTCTACGCGCCCAACATCACGCCGCATCCGGAAGCGGGGATCGGCGGGTGGACGCTGGGGCAGTTCGCGAGGGCGATGAGCGAGGGCGAGGGTCCGCAGGGGCATCTCTACCCGACCTTCCCCTACGAGAACTACACGCTGATGAGCGACCAGGAGATCGCCGACCTCTATGCCGCGCTCAAGGAGGTGCAGCCGGTGGCGACCCCGTCGCGGCCGCACGAGGTGAACTTCCCGTTCAACCTGCGGCCGGCGCTGGCGGGCTGGAAGAACCTGTTCTTTCTGCCGCGGCGCTACGAGCCGGATCCGGCGCGGTCGGAGCAGTGGAACCGCGGGCGCTACCTCGTCGAGGGGCCGGGCCACTGCGCCATGTGCCACTCGCCGCGCAACGCGCTCGGCGCGATCGAGGCGGGGCGGGAGCTCTCCGGCAACCCCGGCGGCGGCACCGGCGGCAAGGCCCCGTCGCTGCTGGCGGAGCGGCTGGCCGAACGGGGCTATGACGTCGCGAGCCTCGCGAGCGCGCTGAGCGACGGCTTCACCCCCGATTTCAACGTGCTGGGCGGCACCATGGGCGAGGTGATCGCCGACGGCACCTCGCACTGGACCGACGAAGACCGCGAGGCGGTGGCGCGCTATCTGCTGGGGGCGGAGTGACTATGCTCCGGCACGGATCGCGAGGGCCTCGTCGAGGCTGATCTCGGTGTGGTGGGCCCATTCCGGCTTCGGTTCAGGGAAATCGGTGCGGAAGTGGCCGCCGCGGCTCTCCTCGCGGCGCAGGGCGCCGGCGGCGACGAGGGTGGCCGAGGTGGTCATGTTGAGGAAGGAGCGGGTGACACCCTGGGCGGTGGCCTCGAGCTCGGCGATCGAGCGGAGGGCGATGCGCAGGTCGGCAGCGTTGCGCTCCACGCCGACGAGGTTGGTCATCACCCGGCGCAGTTCCTGCACCGCCCGGTGGTTGCGCAGGCGCTCCTCGACCGCCTCGCCCTCGGCCTCGTTCCACGCGATGCCGGCGAAGGGGGCGAGCGGGCTGCGCAGCGGCTCGAGACCGGAGATGTCGGCGGCGATGCGCGCGCCGTAGACCACGGCCTCGAGCAGCGAATTGGACGCGAGCCGGTTGGCGCCGTGGAGCCCGGTGGAGGAGCATTCGCCGGCGGCCCAGAGGCCGGCGAGCGAGGTGCGGCCGCGCTCGTCCACCTTGACGCCGCCCATGTGATAGTGGGCGGCCGGGGCGACCGGGATCGGCTCGGCGACCGGGTCGATGCCGGCGTCGGTGCAGTATCGGGCGACGGTCGGGAAGGCGGTGAGGATGCGCGCGCCGAGGGCCTGCCGCGTATCGAGGAAGACGCGATGGCCGGCCCGGATCTGGCGGTAGTTGGCGCGGGCGACGATGTCGCGCGGGGCAAGCTCGGCATCCTCGTGGATGGCGGGCATGAAGCGCTCGCCGCGCTCGTTGACGAGGATGGCGCCCTCGCCGCGCAGCGCCTCGGTGGCGAGCGGGGCAGGGTCGGCGCCGGTGACGATGGCGGTGGGGTGGAACTGCACGAACTCGGGATCGGCGATCAGCGCCCCGGCCCGCGCCGCCATGCCCATGGCGTGGCCGCGGACGCCCGGCGGATTGGTGGTGACGGCATAGAGCCCGCCGAGGCCGCCGGCGGCGAGCACCGTGGCGCGGGCCCGCACGAGCACAGGCTCGCCGTAGCGGTCGCCGAGCTTGCGGGCATAGACGCCGATGATGCGGCCCTCGGCCCGGGCGAGGTCGACGACGGTCAGGCCCTCGACGACGCGGATCGAAGGCGTCCTGCGCACTTCGGCGATCATGGCCTGCATGATGGCGTGGCCGGCGCGGTCGCCCTCGACGCGGACGACGCGGTTGCGCGAATGGGCGGCCTCGCGGGACAGGATGTAGTGGCCGAGTTCGTCGCGGTCGAAGGGCGTGCCCCAGCGGGCCAGGTCCTCGATGCGGGCCGCCGCCTCGGCCGCGACGGATTCCGCTTCGTCGGCATCGACGAGGCCGGCGCCGGCGACTTCGGTATCGAGGGCATGGGCGTGCGGCGTGTCGCCTTCGCCCACGGCGGCGGCGACGCCGCCCTGCGCCCAGGCGGACGACGCGCCGTGGCCGAGAGGCTTGGGCGAGATGACGGTCACCGGGCGCGGCGCGAGCTTGAGGGCACAAAAGAGGCCGGCCAGCCCCGCGCCGACGATGAGCGCACCGTCGGCGTTCAGCACATTGTCAGGCACGGCGAGAGAACCTCCGCGGCAGGCTGTCCAGCTCAGGCTTCGTCGACGACGGGTGTGTCGGCGGCGCGCTTGCGCAGCGACTCGATGGCGTTGCGGGCGCTGGACTTCGACTTGTACGTTTCGGTCCGTACCATGGTTTCGCCGTTCGAGGCGACGAACCGGACGAAAGTCTGACCGTCCCTCGCGCTCGCCAGTTCGAACCGGTAGCCCTTGCCGGTCTCGCCCCTCGTCAGGTCGACGACGCCGGCATCGGCCACGTTCTTCTTGAGCGAGGCGATGGCGTTCCGCGCGCCATCCTTGGCCGCGTAGGTCTCGGACCAGAAGATGGTTTCGGCGTTGTAGACGTAGCTGGCGACGAACTGGCCGCCCTTGGCGGATTTGATCCTGAAGCTGTGCGGCACGACGCTGACCCCTCCATTGCGGACCGCGCATGGCAGCCGGTCCGTGCCCGAAGTTAGCGCGACCGGGACGGGGTGCAACAGACATTGTGGGCGGTCGCGCCGGACGCTCGCCCATACGGATCGGAAAACCACGTAGACGAAACCCCGTAACCGGCAATACTGTCGGCGACGATTGGGGGCGCCGTGGCCAAGCTCGCACTGGCGGTCGACGAAGAGCGCAGGTTCGGCCCGGACGGGGCGAGCTTCCGCATCACGTCCCGCGCCGGGCAGGTGGCGCACCGCGCCTTCGGCGAGACCGTGCTGGTCTACCGGCGGGCGCCCCGGATGGTGCTGTTCACCGGCAGCGGCCGGGTGCTCGGCCTCGAGCACGAGGTGCCCGGCTACAATCGGCTGGTGCTGGGGAGCTATCGCCAGTTCGCCATCCCGGTGCCGGGCGACCCCGAGCGGGAAGCGCGCGATCCGGGCGTGCGGCGCAACCTGTCGCTGGACGAGCTGCGGTTCGAGCAGATCCTCGAGGCGGCCGCGGCGTCGGACGGCAGCGACGGGGCGCTGGCCGAGGCGCAGGCGGTGTTCGCGCTCGACCGGCAGAGCACGCTCGACACCTACCTCACCGTGCACGACCGGGTGCTGGCGCGTTACCGGCACCGGTGCGCCTTCACCGGCGAACAGTTTGCGCCGAGCGCCAGCCGGCCGCATCCGCAGCTGCGGGTGGTCGCCATCCGGCCGCGCGAACTCGGCGGTCCGCTGCATGTGCGCAACTACCTGCCGATGGTGCCGGCCGCCGAGCATGCCTTCACGCACGGGCACCTGACGCTCGGCTCGGAATACGGCTTCATCGTCGCGCAGCGGCGCATCGATCCGGAACTGGCCGACAAGCTCCTGCCCGCCGGCCGGCTGGAGCTGCCGGCCGATCCGCTGCTCTGGCCCGACAGCGCGGCGATCGCCTACCACCGGGCCAATATCTTCGACCGCGACTGAGGACGCCCGGCAACGGGCGCCCCGGGGTCAGTCGCCCTTCTTGGAGAAATCGATCATGCGCTGCACGGCGGCGCGGGCCGGGGCCATCAGCTCGGCCGGAACGGTCACTTCCTCGGTCATGGTGTGGAGCGACCACAGGATGTTCTCGAGGTTGATGCGCTTCATGTGCGGGCAGATGTTGCAGCCGCGCAGGAAATCGACGCCGGTGGTCTCGGAGGCGACGTTGTCCGACATGGAGCACTCGGTGACCATGACGACGCGCGGCGGCTTCTGCGTCTTGACGTAGTCGATCATGGCGGCGGTCGAGCCGGCGAAGTCCACGGCGTCGATGACCTCGGGCGGACACTCGGGGTGGGCGATGATCCTGGCGTTGGGATAGGCGTGCCGCAGCTCGGCGATGTCGGCGGCGGTGAAGGTCTCGTGCACCTCGCAGGCGCCGGCCCAGGTGACGACCTTCTTGCTCGTCTTCTTGGCGGTGTTGCGCGCCAGGTACTGGTCCGGGATCATCATCACGGTGTCGGCGGCGAGGCCGTTGACGATGTCGGCAGCGTTCGAGGACGTGCAGCAGATGTCGCTGACCGCCTTCACCGCGGCCGAGGTGTTGACATAGGTGACGACCGGCACGCCCGGATACTGGGCGCGCATGGCGACGACGTCCTCGGCGGTGATCGAGCTCGCCAGCGAGCAGCCGGCGCGGCTGTCGGGGATGAGCACGGTCTTGTTCGGATTCAGCAGCTTGCTGGTCTCGGCCATGAAGTGCACGCCGCACTGGACGATGATCGACTGCTTGACCCTCGTCGCCTCGATGGCGAGCTGCAGGCTGTCGCCGACGATATCGGCGACGCCGTGATAGATCTGCGGCGACTGGTAGTTGTGGGCGAGGATGACCGCGTCCTTCTCCTTCTTGAGCCGGTTGATCTGCAGGATCAGCGGGGCATAGAAGGGCCACTCGATCTCGGGGATGCGGTCCCTGAGCTTGTCGTAGGTGCGCGCCGTGACGCGCTCGACGGCCTTGGTGTACCTGAGGTCGAACCTGTCCGCGAGGATGGCGCGGGCTTCCTCAAGCGGGGTGAGTGCGTTGATCTGCTGCACCGCGTCGTACCTCCCTGGAACCGGGGCACACTTAAGCGGGAAGCCGACGCATTTCAATGCAGCGATTTGGCTTGATCGGTGCGAGGCTTGTGCCTAACCCTCACGCCGCAGACAAGCACAAAGAGGATCGCCATGCCGCAAGATGCCGCCGCCCTTCGCCAGACGCTGTCGCTCGCGCCGGTGATCCCGGTGATCGTGCACGACGACGTGTCGACCGCCCGCGATCTGGCCGAGGCGCTGGTCGCCGGCGGCCTGCCGGTGCTGGAAGTGACCCTGCGCACGCCGCATGCGCTGCAGGTGATCGAGGAAATGGCCAAGGTGCCGGGGGCGGTCGTGGGGTCGGGCACGGTGCGCTCGCCGCTGCAGATGGGCCATTCGGTGGATGCGGGCTGCCAGTTCATGGTGAGCCCGGGCGCGTCGCCGCGCCTGCTCGAGGCGGCCGACGAGCACAGGATCCCGCTGCTGCCCGGCATCGGTACGCCGACCGAGGCGATGACGGCGTCCGAGCACGGCTACTCGTTCCTGAAATTCTTCCCGGCCGAGGCGCTGGGCGGGGTCAAGGTGCTGAAGGCCTATGCGAGCCCGCTCGCCGACATCACCTTCTGCCCCACCGGCGGCATCGACATGGTGAAGGCGAAGGACTACCTGGCCTTGCCCAACGTGATCTGCGTCGGCGGCTCGTGGATCATGCCGGCGGACGCGATCGCCGCAAGGGACTGGAAGCGCATCGAGACGCTGGCCCGCGAGGCGTCGCAGCTGCGCGGCTGACGGAGATATTGGCCAGCCCTCTCAGTCGTCATCGGCGGGCTTGACCCGCGGACCCGCGCGGTGCTGCAACTGGTGTCATGGCGAAAGAACTGAAGCTTGGCCTCTCGCACCTGCGCATCACGCTCTCGGAGAGCTTCTACATCGGACCGGGGCGCGCCGACCTGATGGAGCTGATCGCCGAGACCGGCTCGATCTCGGAAGCCGCGAGGCGCATGGGCATGTCGTACAAGCGCGCCTGGAGCCTCGTGCAGGCGCTCAACGACGGCTTCGGCGCGCCGCTGGTGGCGGCGTCGCGCGGCGGGCGGGAGCAGGGTGCGAGCCTCACCGGGACGGGGCGCGAGGTGCTGGAGCGCTATCGCGGCATGCAGGAGGCGACCCGGCGCGCCATCGCCCGCGACCTCGACGCGCTGGCCGCGCTGCAAGCCGATATGTCCGGTGGAAAATAACGCTTGCCCGAAGAGTTGAGCCTTGTCACAGGTATGAATATTTCCAGCTGAACATATCGGTGGCGTCATGCGACATGCCTTCCTGCTGCTGAGTCTGGCGAGCGCCATCTCGCCGGCCGGCCCGGCGCTGGCGGCCGAGGTCAGCGCGGCGGTTGCGGCGAACTTCACGAGGCCCGCCGAGGCGCTCGGACGCGCCTTCACGGCGAGGACCGGGCATACGGTCATCTTCAGTTTCGGCGCCACCGGGCAGCTCTACAGCCAGCTGAGCCAGGGCGCGCCGTTCGAGGTGTTCCTGGCCGCCGACGACACGCGGCCGGCCCGCGCCGTCGACGACGGAATCGGCGTCGCGGGAACGGCGTTCACCTATGCGATCGGGCAGCTGGTGCTCTATTCGCCCGAGTTCGAGATGGCCGACGGGGCAGCGGTGCTGGCGTCGGACGGCTTCCATCACCTGGCCCTGGCCGACCCGCGGACGGCGCCCTACGGCGCTGCAGCCATGGAGACGATCACGGCGCTGGGCCTGACCGAGACGCTCGGGCCGAGGCTCGTCACCGGCGAAAACATCTCGCAGGTGCTGCAGTTCGTCGATTCCGGCAATGCGGAGCTCGGCTTCGTGGCGCTGAGCCAGGTGATCGACAGGCCGGCGGCGCAGCAATGGCGCGTGCCGGCGGCCTTCCATGCGCCGATCCGGCAGGATGCGGTGCTGACGCGGAAGGGCGAGGCCAGCCCGGCGGCGCGGGATTTCCTCGACTTCCTGCGCAGCGCCGAGGGCAAGGCCATCATCGCCGGGTTCGGATACGAGGTGCCCTAGCCGATGCCGAGCCTCAACGAGATCGCGCAGCCGGTCGGACTGACCCTCACGCTGGCGCTGATCGTGACGGTCCTCCTCGTCTTCATCGCGACGCCCATCGCCTGGTGGCTGACGCGGTCGAAGTCGGCCTGGAAGGCGCCGGTGGCGGCGCTGGTGTCGCTGCCGCTGGTGCTGCCGCCGACGGTGCTGGGCTTTTACCTGCTGCTGGCCTTCGGGCCGCAGGGGCCGGGCGGGCTGCTGGCGCCGCTGTGGGGCGCGCGCACGCTCGCCTTCTCGTTCGAGGGGCTGGTGATCGCCTCGGTGATCTATTCGCTGCCGTTCATGACGCAGCCGCTGCGGACCGCGTTCGAGGGGGTGGGCGAGGACACGCTCGAGGCGTCGGCGACGCTGGGGGCCAGCCGGTGGACGACGTTCCTCAGGCTGGTGATCCCGCTGTCGCGACCGGGCTACCTCACGGGCGCCATCCTCACCTTCGCGCATACGGTGGGCGAGTTCGGCGTCGTGTTGATGATCGGCGGCAACATTCCGGGCAAGACCAAGCTCGTGTCGATGGCGATCTACGATTTCGTCGAGCGGCTGGAATGGGACAAGGCGCACATCCTCGCGGGCGGGATGGTGCTGTTCGCATTCATCGTGATCACCACGGTGATGCTGATCGACCGGCGGGTGGGACGGATCGCCGGGGTCAACTGAGGAGGCCCGGGGCTAAGCCAGCCGCAGCAGCTCGACGAGGCGCTTCAGGGCCTTGCCGAGGGTCTTGCGCTTCTTGTCGTTGAGGTCGTCGAACAGCGCTTCCTCGAGCTGTTCCCAGTTGGCGGCGAGGACCTCGCGGATGCGGGCGCCGCGTTCGGTGAGGGCGAGGCCGGGGGCGAGATCGGGCCCGATGGCCTGGCGGACGACGACATCGCGCTCGATCAGGCGCTCGAGGCGCGGCTGGAGCTGGGCGGCGTCGATGCCGAGTTCGGCGGCGAGCCGCTCCTCGGTCGCGCCGAGCTCGGAATGCAGCACGAACAGCACCGCATCGTCGCCGGGCTCGAGGCCGCGATCGAGCAGCGGCACCAGCAGCGCCTTGCGCGCCAGCTGGCCGGCTTCGATCAGCCTGTAGAGCGTGGAACGGGCCTGGGGTCGGGTCATGGGTGGATAGATAGACTGCAGGACTGGTTCGAGCGACATGGCTCCCATCCTATCGTTAATCGCCGAACGACCAATAGCCGGCATTGTTCACCGGCGGCGGATGACTTATGCGTGCGGGCGGACGCTCAACCTACACGAATTCGGTGACATGATGAGCCAGGACCTCGCCCGCATCCGCGCCTTCGTACAGGTGTTCGACGCCGGCGGCTTCTCCTCGGCGGCCCGGCAGCACGGGCGCTCCAAGGCGCTGCTGAGCAAGTACGTCACCGACCTCGAGGACTATCTGGGGGTGCGGCTGATGAACCGCACGACGCGCAAGCTCAGCCTCACCGAGGCGGGCGAGGCCTATTACCGCGAGGCGAGCCAGCTGCTGCAGCAGCTCGACGACCTCGACGCGACGATCTCGGACCAGACCGCGGAGCCGCGCGGCATGGTGCGGGTGTCGGCGCCGCGCAACCTGGGCGAGACGACGCTGGCGCCGGCGATCTTCGCCTTCATCGCCAGGAACCCGCTGGTCTCGGTCGACCTGCGGCTCGAGGATCGCTATGTCGACCTCGTCGAAGAGGGCGTCGACGTGGCGCTGCGCATCTCGACCCTCGCCGACTCCTCGCTGATCGCGCGCAAGATCTCGGACATGCGGCACGTGATCTGCGGCTCGCCCGAACTGGTGGAGCGCGTGGGGCGGCCGCAGTCGGGCGAGGCGCTGCGCAACATGCCCTGCATCCTCGACACGAACATGCCGTCGCACAGCTCCTGGCGCTTCATCGAGGACGGCAAGCCCGTGACCGTGCATGTGTCGGGGCCGGCCCGCGTCAATTCGCCGGTGGCGGCGATGCAGGCGGCGCTCGCCGGCCTTGGCTTCGCCGTATTGCCTTCCTACCTCGCGGACCCACACGTCGCCGAGGGACGGCTGGTCGCCGTGCTGGAGGACCGGATGCCGGAAGGCCCGAGCCTGCAGGCGGTGTACCCGCACCGGCGGCACCTGGCCGGCAAGGTTCGGGCGCTCATCGACCATCTGGTCGTGTGGTTCGCGGACCATCCGGTGAATTGACGAGAGGTTGCGGGGCAGGGGCGCCGATGACGAAATTCCTGGGCAGACTGGCACTTGCGGCGGCTGCCTGCATGGGGCTCGCCGGCGCGGCCGAGGCCCATCCGCACATCTTCATCGATGCCAAGGCCACGCTGGTCTTCAACGATGCGGGCGAGCTGAGCGAGATCCGCAACAGCTGGACCTTCGACGAGCTGTTCTCGGTCTGGCAGATCCAGGGGCTCGACACCGACAGTGACGGCATCACCTCGCCCGAGGAGATGCAGGAGCTGGCCGACGAGAACTTCAGGGGACTGGCCGAGTTCGGATACTACACCGCGCTTTCCGAAGGCGGCACGGATCGCGCCCTCGTGCCGCTCGGGGACGCGAGGTTCGTCCATGCGGACCACCGGTCGACCCTGACATTCGCGGTGGCGCCGGCCGAGCCGGTCAAGCCCGAGGGCGCGCTGGAACTCGCCATCGCCGACCCCGAATACTACATCGCCATCCAGTTTGCCGGGCCCGGGGACATCAGCCTCGAGAACGCGCCGGCGGGTTGCGGCGTGCGGCTCGAGCCGCCGCGCGAACTGTCGCCCGACGTGCAGGCGCGGCTGGGCGACCTGCCGGCGGACGTGACGCGGCTGCCGCCCGATCTCGAGGCGGCGCTGCGCGGCTCGCAGGGCGGGATCGTGGTGGACTGCCCGGCGACGGCGGCCGTCGACGAGGCGGCAACGGCGCTCGAGGCGGTGAACGAAATGGCGGCGGCGCGGCCGGCGACGCCGTTCGGCGGCGTGCAGGAGCCGGGCTTGCGGCTGCCGCGCACCGGCCTGCTGGGCTGGATCCAGGTGACGCAGGAGGATTTCTATCGCGGGCTCACCGCCGCGCTGGTCCGGCTCAGGAGCGACTGGACCGCGTTCTGGGTGCTGGGCGGGCTGAGCTTTCTCTATGGCGTCTTCCATGCCGCCGGGCCGGGGCACGGCAAAGTCGTGATCGGCAGCTACATGCTGGCCAACGAGCGCCAGCTGAAGCGCGGCGTGCGGCTGAGCCTTGCCGCGGCGATGCTGCAATCGGGTGTGGCGGTGGCCCTCGTCGGCGTCGCCGCCGCGATCCTGGGGCTCTCGAGCGCGGTGATGGACAATGCCGTGCTCTGGGTGGAGCGCGTCTCCTACGGGCTCATCGCGCTGCTCGGGGCCTGGCTGGTCGCACGGCGGCTCTTCGGCTGGGGCCACGACCATGGGGCGACCGCCGTCGCGGGCCCGCACCCGCATGCCGAGGAGCCGGTGCAGCAGGTCCCGGCGGCGCTGACCCTTTCGCCGGCCATGGAGGCCGCGGGCGTCGCCGACGCCCTTGGGCGCCTCCCGGGCGATGCGCATTACGGGCATGACCACGGGCATCATGACCACGGGCAGCACGGGCACGCGCATGTGGTCACCGCGGACCGGACGGGCGGGGACTGGCGCGAGCAACTGGGCGTCGTGCTCGGGGCCGGGCTCAGGCCGTGCTCGGGTGCGCTGGTCGTGCTCGTCTTCTCGCTCAGCCAGGGCATTCTCGCGGCCGGCATCGCGGCGGTGTTCCTGATGGGGCTCGGCACGGCGATCACGGTGGCCGCTCTCGCGACGCTCGCCGTCGGCGGCAAGGGGCTCGCGGCGCGCTACCTCGACGGCGGCAGCGGGCTTGCCACGAGGGTGCTATGGTGGGTCGAGCTCGGCGCGGCCACGGTGGTGCTCCTCTTCGGGGCACTGCTGCTGCTGGCGAGCCTTTGATGTGCCGCGACACACTTGCACTTGTGTTCGGGTCCCCCCGGACTATGGTGCGCCACCAGTAAATCCACCAGCAGACAGGGCCGCGAATGGCACCCGAACTTCCCCCCGGGCACCCCCCGATCAGGACGCCGAAAGTCGGGGTTCTGCTGCTCAATCTGGGGACCCCGGACGACACCGACTACTGGTCGATGCGGCGCTTCCTCAGCGAGTTCCTGTCCGATCGCCGCGTCATCGAGGTGAACCCGCTGTTGTGGCAGCCGCTGCTGCAGGGCGTGATCCTGTCGGTGCGGCCGCAAAAGAGCGGCGCCAACTACAGGCGCATCTGGGACGAGCAGGCCGGCGACAGCCCGCTGCGCGTCATCAGCCGGCGGCAGGCGAGCAAGCTGCAGGAGCGGCTGGGCGGCAATGTCGTGGTCGAGATCGGCATGCGCTACGGTAATCCTTCGACCAGCGCGGGCATCGAGGCGCTGCAGGCGGCAGGGTGCGAGAAGATCCTGCTGGCCCCGCTCTATCCGCAGTATTCGGCGACGACCACGGGCACCGCCAACGACAAGGCGTTCGACGCGCTGAAGGCGATGCGCTGGCAGCCGGCGATCCGGACGCTGCCGCCCTATTTCGCCGAACCGGCCTATGTCGAGGCGCTGGCCCAGAGCATCGCGGACGGCGTCGCCAGGCTCGACTTCACGCCCGACGTGATCCTCACCTCCTACCACGGCATGCCGGTCGAGTACCTGCAGAAGGGCGACCCCTACCACTGCCAGTGCCTCAAGACGACGCGGCTGGTGCGCGAGCACCTGGGCTGGTCGGAAGAGAAGCTGATGGTGACGTTCCAGAGCCGGTTCGGCAATTCGGAATGGCTGCAGCCCTATCTCGACAAGACGCTGGAAACACTGCCGGGGCAGGGCAGGAAGCGCGTCGCCGTCGTCGCGCCGGCCTTCTCGGTCGACTGCATCGAGACGCTCGAGGAGATCGCGATCACCGGCGAGGAGCAGTTCATGCATGCCGGCGGCGAGCGCTACGCCTACATCCCCTGCCTCAACGACAGCGACATCGGCATGGACATGCTGGAGAGCGTGGTCCGGAACGAGCTGGCGGGCTGGATCTAGCTACTTCTTCAACGCGTCCGGGACCTTGTCGAGCATCGCCCTGGTGATCGACTGGCGCAGCTTGAAGTAGTCGGGCCAGGGGTCCGGCTGCTGCGCCCTGGCGGCGGCGGATTCGAGGGTGAAGGCATTGGCCGCCGCGAGCCCGTCAAGCTCGTCCCACGCCACCGGCACGGCACAGGGCACGCCCTTGCGGGCCCGGGTCGAGAACGGCGCGATGGCGGTCGAGCCGCGCTCGTTGCGCAGGTAGTCGACGAACATGCGGCCCTTGCGCGTCGCCTTGCGGATATTGGAGGTGAAGCGCCCCGGCTCGGTTTCGGCCAGCCAGTCGGCGAGGTAGTGGCAGAAGGCCTTCACCTCGGGCCATTCGGCGCGCGGCGTCAGCGGGGCGATGACGTGGATGCCCTTGCCGCCGGTGACCATGGGGAAGCTCTCGAGCCCCCAGTCCTGCAGGGTGCCGCGGATGAAGCGGGCGGCGTCGCGCACGTGCCCGAAGCCGAGCCCCTCGTCCGGATCGATGTCGAAGATGATCCGGTCGGGCTGTTCGAGCCTGTCGATGCGGCTGCCCCAGATGTGGTACTCGAGGGTCGACATCTGCACGCCGCCGATGATGCCGGTAATGTCGTCGACATAGAAATGGTCTTCCTTCTCGCTCTCCTTGAGGGCGATCTGGACGTGCTTCATGACCTCGGGGAAGCCGCCGCTGTCGTGCTTCTGGAAGAAAGGGCGCTGGCCGTGCGGAACGCGCACGAGGCTGAGCGCGCGATTTGCGATGTGCGGCAGCATGCGCTCGGCGACGGCGGCGTAGTAGGCGACGATGCGCGCCTTGGTCACGGTCTCGTCGGGGAGGACGGGTCGCGTCGGGTTGGTCAGCCTGACGCCGGCCTTGGCCGCGATCTCTATTCCCATGTCGTCGGTGAGCTCCATGGTGGCGAGCTTAGCGGGCTCGGCGAGCCTTGTCGCGGGGGCCGCGGGGGCGCCGGTCTCGAGCTTCACCTCGGCCGCCGGCTTGTCGGTGCGGAGGCCCGAAAAGGAGGGGTGGCGCAGCACGCCGTCGGGCGTCAGCTCGGTGAAGTCGACCTCGGCGACCAGCTCGGGCTCGATCCATTTCGCGCGCCGGGCAATGTCACGGGGGACCTTGTCGAAGGCGGGGGTGGTCCGGGCGCGCCTGTCCATCGCCGCCTGCAGCTGGGCGGCGCTCTCCTGGTTGAAGCCGGTGCCGACGCGGCCGCGATAGACGAGCCTGCCGTCCTCCCAGGTGCCGAGGAGGAGCGAGGCGAAGCCCTTGTGCTTGTCCGACGGGCGCCAGCCGCCGATGACGAATTCCTGGCGGTGCCCGCACTTCACCTTCAGCCACGACCGGCTGCGGTCATGGCGGTACGGGGCGTCGGCTAGCTTGGCGATGACGCCTTCCTGCTGCGCCTCGCACATCGCCTTGAAGACCTCGCGGCCGTGGCCGCGCACGTGGTCCGAATACTGGATGGGGCTGTTCGCCGGCTGCTTGCCGAGCAGCTTTTCGAGCCGCGCCTTGCGCTCCGTGAGCGGCAGCCGCTCTAGGCTCTCGCCATCGAGCTCCAGCAGGTCGAAGACGAAGTAGGTGAGCGGCCCGCCGGACGAGAGCGTGTCCTTGAGGGTGGAGAAGTCGGTGCGGCCGTCCTTGAAGGCGCAGATTTCGCCGTCGAGGAGGGCCGAGCCCCCGGTAAGCCCGGAGAGCGGGGCGACGAGGTCGTGGAACTGCGTGGTCCAGTCGTTGCCGTTGCGGGTATAGAGCCGCACTTCGGCTCCCGCGATGGCGGCAAGGCACCGGTAGCCGTCGAACTTGGTCTCGAACAGCCACTCGTCGCCTTCGGGCACGTCGTCGACGAGAGTTGCCAGCTGGGGCGCGCGGAATTCGGGGAGGGCGACCGCCCCGGAGCTGGTCCAGACCTGGGCCCGGGGCTTGCCGGCCGAGGCCTTGCGGCGCGACTTGAGGCCCCTGGCGATGCCGTCGAGGTCGCGGCCGGTCTCGACGCTGGTGGTGAACTTCTCGGTGAGGCCGTCGGTCTCGCTCGCATACTCGTCGCGATGCTTGATGAGCAGCCAGTTCTCGCGCGTGCCGTTGCGGGTCCTGTTGTCCCGGCCCTTCATGTGGACGAGCACCCACTCGCCCTTCATGCGCTTGCCGTCGAGACGGAACTTGAGGTCGCCGCCGTCGAGGCCCTCATGGGGATCGCCGATCGGCTCCCAGGTGCCTTCGTCCCAGAGCATCACGGTGCCGCCGCCATACTCGCCCTCGGGGATGGTGCCCTCGAAATCGGCGTAGTCCAGCGGGTGGTCCTCGACCCGCACGGCGAGGCGCTTGTCGGCGGGATTGCTCGAGGGCCCCCTGGTGACGGCCCAGCTCTTCAGCACCCCGTCCAGCTCGAGCCGGAAGTCGTAGTGAAGGCGGGTGGCGTCGTGCTTCTGGACGATGAAGCGCAGCGGCTCGCCCTTGCCGCGCCGGGCCACCTCGCCGGCGGGCTCGGCGGTCCTGGTGAAATCGCGCCTGGCCTTGTAGGCCTTGAGCTGGTCAGCGGATTTCATCGTGCCGCCTCCCCCCTCCCAAGCTCCCCCGCAAGGCGGGAGGTGCCGATCGCGTTCGTGGTCCCGTCGTGCCCCAGGCACAGGCGGACACGCTCTCCCTCGCGGGGAGGGTTGGGGAGGGGGGTGAGGCCGTGCATCTCAACTCGCCTTCTTTCTCGGCGCCTTCGCAGCCGCCTTCTTCGCAGCCGGCTTCGCCTCCGCCGGCTTGCCGCCCTCGAGGCTCTTCTTCAGCGCCGACATCAGGTCGACGACATTGCCACCCCGCGGGCGCCGCTCCTCGTCCTCGTCGACGGCGACCTTGCCGGACTTCGACTTGAGCTTGCGCTGGATCAGCTCGCGCAGCGCGGTGTTGTAGTGGTCCTTGAACTTGCCGACATCGAAGCTGTCGGTCTTCTTCTCGATCAGCGCCGTCGCCACTTCGAGCAGTTCGTCGTCGGCCGACTTGGCGGGGATGTCGGAGAAGAAGCTGTCCGACTTCTTGATCTCGTCCTCGTAGTGCAGCGTTTCGAGCAGGATGCCCTTGCCGCAGGGCTTGATCGAGACGAGGTATTCCTTGCCGCGCAGGGCCAGCTGCCCGAGCCCGACCTTCCTGGCCTTGCGCATCGCGTCGCGGACGACGCGGAAGGCATCCTCGGCGAGCTCGTCTGAAGGGACGAGGTAGTAGGGCGTGTCGAAATAGAGCGGCGGGATCTCGTCCTCGTCGACGAACTGCACCAGGTCGAGGGTTCTGCGCGTCTCGAGCTTCACCGCGTCGATCTCGTCGTCGGTGAGCAGCACGTAGTCGCCCTTCTGGTACTCGAAGCCCTTGCGGATGTCGTCGGTGTCGATCGGGCCGAGGCCGTCGACCACCTTCTGGTAGTGGACGGGCTTGCCGCTCGGCTCGTGGATCTGGCGAAAGCTCGGCTTTCCGGCGGACTTGGTGGCCGTGAACATCTCGACCGGGATCGAGACGAGCGACAGTCTCAACTGGCCTTTCCAGATCGGGCGGGACGTGGCGGGCATGATGCAACTCGCGAACGATTGGCTTTTCCGTTCAACGGACTTGCGGCGCGTGTGTTCCCCGGGCGCATACAACTGAGGACAGGGGCAGCCTCTTGTTGCGCCGGCGGCGCATGCCCCCTACATCTTGGCGCACGGCCGGGCACAACGGGGGAGGTTTGGGGATGGAACTCGACGGGCTGAGCATTGCGCTCCTCACCCTGGGCCTACTGGCGGTGCTGGTGCTGTTCGCGGGCGCCAAGGTGGTGCCGCAGGGCTACAACTACACGGTGGAGCGCTTCGGGCGCTATATCCGCACGCTGAAGCCGGGCCTCAACCTGATCATTCCGTTCGTCGACGGCCTGGGCAAGAAGATGAACATGATGGAGCAGGTGCTCGACGTGCCGCACCAGGAGGTGATCACGCGCGACAACGCGACGGTCACCGCCAACGGGGTCACCTTCTACCAGATCCTCGACGCGGCGGCTGCCGCTTACGAGGTGGCCCAGCTCGAGCATGCGGTGCTCAACCTCACCATGACCAACATCCGCTCGGTGATGGGCTCGATGGACCTCGACGAACTGCTGAGCCATCGCGACGAGATCAATACGCGCGTGCTGCGGGTCGTCGATACCGCGGTGAGCCCCTGGGGCCTCAAGATCACCCGCATCGAGATCAAGGACATCGATCCGCCCAAGGACCTCGTGGAGTCGATGGGCCGGCAGATGAAGGCCGAGCGCGAGAAGCGGGCGCTGATCCTCGAAGCCGAAGGCAAGCGGCAGGCCGCGATCCTGCAGGCCGAAGGCCAGAAGCAATCGCAGGTGCTCGAGGCCGAGGGCCGGCGCGAGGCCGCCTTCCGCGATGCCGAGGCGCGCGAGCGCTCCGCCGAGGCCGAGGCGAAGGCCACCGAGGTGGTCTCCAACGCCATCGCGTCGGGCAACGTGCAGGCGATCAACTATTTCGTCGCCAACAACTACATCAAGGCGCTGGAAGGGCTGGCCAAGTCCCCCAACCAGAAGGTGCTGATGCTGCCGGTCGAGGCGGCGAGCGTGATCGGCGCCATCGGCGGCATCGCCGAAATCGCCAAGGAGACGTTCGCCGGCGACGGCAGGCCGGCGCCGCGCGCCTCGAACAGCCGCCCGCCTTCGACCAGCTGAGCCGGAGGGAGGAATAATGCAGGTCATCGAGTTCCTGGCGCAGAACGGGGCATGGAGCTGGATCCTCGCCGGGCTGGTGCTGCTCGGGCTCGAGCTGGTGGTGCCGGGGGGCGTCCTGGTCTGGCTTGGCGCGGCGGCGCTGGTGACGGGCGTGCTCGCGCTGCTGGTGCCGATCTTCTGGCCGCTGCAGTTCGTGATCTTCGGCGTCCTGGCGCTGGTCGCGATCTGGCTGTGGCTGCGCTATCGCGGGCCGGGGCCGGTGTCGGACCGGCCGTTCCTCAACCAGCGGGCGCTGCGCTACGTGGGCCGGGAGGTGGTGCTGCAGCACCCGATCGAGGGGGGCGTCGGGCGGCTAAACCTCGACGACACGACCTGGCGCATCACCGGTCCCGACCTCGCCGCCGGGGCCAGGGTGCGGATCGTGGGGGCCGAGGGGGCGGAACTCATGGTCGAGGCGGCCTGACGGCAAGCCTTCCTTAACCATAAGCCTTCCTTAACCATAAGCTGCAAGGTTCCGTTGACGATTTCGATGCGCCGACGGTGGCTTGGTCATGCACAGATGGAGAGCCGGCATTGCCGCGAGCGCGCTCGCGCTCCCGCTCTCCCATGCCGCCCTCGCGGGCGAGGCAGGCACCCCGGGTGACGGCGCGGACTTCCTCAATCCGGCGCTTGCCGGGCGGGAGGCCGAGTGCAGCTTATGCCTTCCCCATCCTCCGGACGAGCTGTTCCAGCCGATGCGGTTCGACTGGAGCCTGGGGCTCCGCGGCGGGATCAGGCACAAGGGCGACGGCAATCCGGTCTACGAGGTGATCGCCGAGCCCGAGATCAGGCTCGAGCAGAACACCATCCGTGGCGGCTACGACTTCGGGCTTTCGGGCGACATCGTCTACCGGCCCGATGGCGAGGCGCGGCTCGGTTCGGCCACCGCCAGCGCGGGCGGGCGATACGACCTCGACGAGCTGACGACGCTCGAAGGGCGCGCGCGGCTGACCGCGTCGCAGGACGATGCGGACGCGGACGACCAGCCGGCCAATGTGTCGGCGGCGCCGCTCGAGCTGACCGGGGAACTCGAAGGCAGCGCCGCCCGCGACCTCGGGCCGGTCGTCGTGGAACTGCGCGGCAGCGCCGGCCGCCACGTGGTCGGCGAGACGAGCTACACCGACGGCACCACCTCGTCCAACGACTACCAGGACCACACCAGCTGGGGCGCCGGGACGCGCGCGGGCCTGAAGCTCGCGCCGGGCGTCCTCGCCTTCGTCGATGCCGCCGCCGAGGTGGAGCGATACGACATCGAGTCCCCGACGCTGCTGAGGCGGCTCGACAACGTCACCTACGAAGCGCGCGTGGGGCTGACGGCGCGGCCCAGCGCCGTGCTGGAGCTCGAGGGCTCGATCGGGCTCGGCCATCGCGACTTCGGCGACGAGGCGCTGCCGGATTTCTCGGCCATGCTCTATGGCGGCAAGGCGGTGTTCCGGCCCGACGAGACGCTGACGCTGAGCGGCGAGCTCGAAACGCGGATCGGCTCTCCCGGCGCGGCGTCGGGCGCGACGGCCAGGCTCGAGCATGTCGCGACGGCCGCGGCGGCCTACGTCGTCAACCCCTGGGTGCGGCTCAGGGCCAGCGCGCAGTGGAGCACGGCGCGCTACGAGGGCATCGGGACGACCGAGAAGAAGTGGGGCGGCGGCGCCGGCGCCGACTACTTGCTCAACACCTGGACCGACGTCACGGCCGACTATCGCTTCGAGCGCAGCGAAACGGCGCCGGCGCCGGCCGTCGATACGCACCAGGTGACGGTGGGGGTGAAGTTCCACCGCTAGAGCAGCAGCCGGATTTCCCTGCGGAAGGCTTCGGCGAAGTCGGGGCGGTCGAGCGCGAAGGCGACGTTGGCGGTGAGAAAGCCGAGCTTGGAGCCGCAATCGAAGGACTTGCCGCGGTACTTGACGCCGGTGAAGTGCTGCCTGGCCATCAGCGTCAGCATGGCGTCGGTCAACTGGATCTCGCCGCCCGTGCCACGCGGCTGGTCGGCGATCAGCGAGAAGATCTGCGGCTGCAGGATGTAGCGGCCGGAGATGATGAGGTTCGACGGCGCTTCGTCGGGGGGCGGCTTTTCCACCATGCCGGTGATGCGGAAGGCCTCGTCCGGGCCTTCGCCGCGGGCCACGACGCCATAGGACGAGACGTCCGACATCGGCGCCTCCTCGACCGCGATGACGTTGCCCCCGGTCTCCTCATAGGCATCCATCATCTGGCGCAGGACCCCGGGCGTGCCCTTGAACACCATGTCGGGGAGGAGCAGGGCGAACGGCTGGCCGCCCACGAGGTCGCGGGCGCACCAGACCGCGTGGCCGAGGCCGAGCGGTTCCTGCTGGCGGGTGAAGCTCGTCTGCCCGGCGGACGGCAGGTCCTTCTGCAGCTCGCGCAGCGCATCGGTCTTGCCGCGCATCTCGAGCTTGTGCTCGAGTTCGTACTGGCGATCGAAATGGTCCTCGATGACGCCCTTGTTGCGGCCGGTGATGAAGACGAAGTGGTCGATGCCGGCCTCGCGCGCCTCGTCCACCGCGTACTGGATCACCGGACGGTCGACGACCGTCAGCATCTCCTTGGGCATGGCCTTGGTGGCGGGGAGGAAGCGGGTGCCGAGACCGGCGACCGGGAACACGGCGGTGCGTACACGTTTCGGCACAATGACCTCGGCAGAACGGACAGCGTCGCGGTTCTTAGCGCGGCAATGCTCGTCGTGACACAAGTTTTGGCCACGAGGACGATGTACGTTTTGCATCGAATCCACGGGGGCGCACATGCTTCGCTTCGTCTTCGCCATCTCATTGCTGCTGCTGTCGGGGCCGGTTGCGGCTGCCCCGGTCGAGTCGTTTGCGGCATTCCTGCGCAACTTCGAGAGCAGGGCCGTGGCAGCGGGCGTCAGCCCCGAGACCTACCGGGCGGCGACGGCGGGGCTCACGCCGGACCCCGACATCCCCGACCTCGTCGAGAGCCAGCCCGAGTTCACCACCCCGATGTGGGAGTATCTCGACAGGCGGATCACGGCCGGCCGGATCGCCAAGGGCCAGGCGGCCATCGAGCGCAACCGGGCGCTGTTCGCCGACGTCGGGCAGCGGACGGGCGTCGATCCCTACGTGCTGGGCGCCATCTGGGGGATGGAGACCGACTACGGCGCGGTGCTCGGCAATACCAGGCTCATCCGTCCCATCATCCGCTCGCTCGCGACGCTGGTGCATCAGCGGCGCGGCCGGCTGCAGGAGGACGAGGCCGACTTCATCGCCGCGCTCAAGCTGCTGCAGTTCAACCGGATGCAGCCGTCCGAGCTGGTCGGCTCGTGGGCCGGGGCCATCGGGCACCTGCAGGTCAATCCGTCCAACGTCATCGCGCATGGCACGGACGGCGACGGGGACGGGCGGATTGACCTGCACGGCTCGCTCGCCGATGCGCTGGCGACGAGCGCGAAGTTTTTGCTCGACCTGGGGTATCGGCCGGGCGTCGACTGGGGGTTCGAGGTCGAGGTGCCGGCGGGGTTCGACTACCTGCTCGCCGACCGCACGGAACTGAGGCCGGTGTCCTTCTTTGCCGATCGGGGCGTGCGGCGGGTGAAGGGCCGGCCCTTCGCCGGGCTCGCGACGCCGGTCTTCCTCTATGCGCCGGCGGGGCAGGGCGGGCCGAAATTCCTGATGACGGCCAACTACCTGGTGCTCAAGGGCTACAACTTCTCCGACAGCTACGCGCTGTCGGTGGCGCACATGGCGGACCGGCTGAAGGGCTCGGGCGGGTTCGTCGCGGCCTGGCCGCGCGACACCCGCTTCCCCAACCTCGGCCAGCGCAAGGCGATCCAGCAGGCGCTGATCGAGCTCGGCCTCTATCGCGGCGAGGTGGATGGCCGGATCGGGCCGGTCAGCCAGGCCGCCTATGCCCGGTTCCAGGCGGCGCGCGGCGAGGTGGCCGACGGCTTCATCACGCTCGAAAGCTACGAGGAGCTTGCGGCGGCGGCGCAGTGATTGCGGTAGAATTGTCGCGAGCAGGGTTCTATTCGCCCCCGACCATTGGCTAGATGCATGGCATGATGAGAAAACCGAACCGGCTGGTGATCTGGCTCATGGGCCTTGCGGTGCTGGCCCTGCTGCTGACCGACCTGATGGCCGTGGCGGCCGAGGCGCGGGGGCCCGGCTCGCCGGCGCCCGTCGCCGTCGTGCAGGCCAACGAGGGCCGGCTCGAGGTGGCGCAGCTGACGCGCGAGGAGCAGCCGCGCCAGCGGCGGCGCACGCTCATGGACCTGCTGTTCGGCGAGCCGGAGGAACAGAAGCAGCAGGCTCCGGTCGTCGAAAAGCCGGTGGCCAAGCCGAAGAAGGCGGAAGCGCCGCCGGCCAAGCCCAAGGTCCCCAAGGCCCCGGGCGCCACCCGCATCGCGGTGTTCGGGGACTCGATGGCGAGCGACCTCGGCAAGGCGCTCGAGCGCTTCTATGCGGAGGATCCCAACCTCGAGGTGATCGCGCAGGGCGTGGGCTCATCGAGCTTCGTGCGGCCCGATTTCTTCGACTGGCCGGGCAAGGTCAGCGAGGAGATCGCGGCCAACAGGTTCGACATCGCGGTATTCATCATCGGCATCAACGACCGCCAGAAGATGCGGCTCAACGACCAGAGCTACGGTTCGCTGACGCCGGAGTGGACGGCCGAGTACTCGAGCCGCGTCACCAACGTCGTCAGGGCGTTGCGGGCGGCGAACAAGCCGGTGATCTGGGTCGGACTGCCGCCCATGGAAGCGCCGAAGTTCGCCAATGCGATGATCCAGGTCAACGAGATCCAGCGGCTGGCGGCGTTCTCGGGCGGGGCGGAGTTCCTCGACATCTACGACAAGTTCGCCAACGAGGACGGCAGCTACACCTCGCGCGGGCCGGACCTCAACGGCAACCAGGTGCGCATGCGCAAGGAAGACGGCATCCACTTCTCCGCCGCCGGCGCCGACAAGCTCGCCTTCTACGTGAGCCAGAGCCTCAAGACCTACTATCGCGGCGGGGGCACGGTGGGCATCGAGATCGCCGACCCGCTGGCCGGGACCGAGGCGCAGCTGATGCTGCGGCCGCCCTACCAGGGGCTGGGGCAGATGAAGCTGCTCGAGGTGGCGGGGGCGGTGATTCCGCTCACCAACGCGTCGCGGCGCGCCAACGATCTTGTCGTCGCACAGGGGCCGGGCGTCGCGCCGGTGGGCTTCGACATACGCCAGATGCTGGAGGCGCCGGCGGGCCGGGTGGACGCCTTCGGCGTCGGCAGGGTGGAGAACCCGACGGGACGCTAGCTCCACCTGACGATCTTCACGCGGGAAGGGAGAGAGTGATGGTTGAGCTTTATCGGTCGGGCGGCGACATGGACAACACCAGTCTGGGTCGCTGCGAGCTGCCCGACCCGGTGCCGGCGGGCAAGCGGCTGGTCATCGAGACCGTGACCGGCGTCTACTACCAGGACGGCGGCCTGCTCGGCCCCGCCTACATGACCATCAAGGGCCTGCGGTACGGCTTCCCCTGGGTGGATTGCGGGCGGCTCACGGGCAAGGGCGAGGACCGCCGGTTCTTCGGCTTCAACCACTATGTGCGCCTTTATGTCGACGGTCCGGAGACGCTGCAGTTCGACGCCTACGGGGGCGCCTCGTTCGGCTCGGGGAGCGACCCTTCCGGAAGCTACACGGTCACGGGCTATCTCGAAGACCTCCCCTGAGGCGGGCTGCCCACCCGGCCTTGCAGCGTCGTGCAGTACGAAAAAGGGGCGCCGAGGCGCCCCTTGAAGGTTCTGCCCTGGGCCGCGCCTAGCGCGGCAGGTCGGTCCGGCCCATCAGCCACTCGTCGATCGAGCGGGCGCACTGGCGGCCTTCGCGGATGGCCCAGACGACGAGCGACTGGCCACGGCGCATGTCGCCGCAGGCGAAGAACTTCTCGCGGGAAGTCTGGTACTTCACCGTGTCGGCGAGCACGTTGGAGCGCTTGTCGACGGCGACGCCCGCTTCCGCGACGAGGCCTTCCTGCACCGGGCCGAGGAAGCCCATGGCGAGCAGCACGAGATCGGCCTTGAGGGTGAACTCGGTGCCCGGGATCGGCTGGAACTTCTCGTCGGCGCGGGCGCACTGCAGGCCCGTCACCTTGCCGTTCTCGCCCTCGAAACGGACCGTCGCCACGGCGAAGTCGCGGACGACGCCTTCTTCCTGGCTGGAGGAGGTGCGCATCTTCAGCGGCCAGTTGGGCCAGACGAGCGCCTTGTTCTCCTTCTCGGGCGGAGCGGGCATGATCTCGATCTGGGTGACCGAGAGCGCGCCCTGGCGGTTGGAGGTGCCGATGCAGTCCGAGCCGGTGTCGCCGCCGCCGATGACGACGACATGCTTGCCGCCGGCGAGGATCGGATTGACGTTGTCGAGCGGCTCGCCGGTGACGCGGCGGTTCTGCTGGCTCAGGAAGTCCATGGCGACGTTGATGCCGTCGAGCTCGCGGCCCGGGATCGGCAGGTCGCGCGGCTTTTCGGCGCCGCCGGCCATGGCGATGGCGTCATACTGGTTGGCCAGTTCCTCGACCGAAATGTCCTTGCCGACATTGACGCCGGTGTGGAGCACCACGCCTTCGGCAACCATCTGGGTGACGCGGCGGTCGATCTGGGTCTTGTCGAGCTTGAAGTTCGGGATGCCGTAGCGCATCAGGCCGCCGATCTGCTGGCTCTTCTCGTAGAGATGAACCTCGTGGCCGGCGCGGGCCAGCTGCTGTGCGGCAGCCATGCCGGCCGGGCCGGAGCCGACGACGGCGACCTTCCGGCCGGTCCTGTGCGGGTTGACCTGCGGGGTGATCCAGCCCTCTTCCCAGC
>JAEYZJ010000367.1 GCA_023430705.1 Pseudomonadota bacterium
AAAACGAAAAGCCTTGATGGCCGCCATCAAACTTCCAGCGCCAGGCCGGCTTCGAGCGAGGTCAGCCCGGTGCCGTCCAGCCGGTCGCGCAGCGCCGCGAACGCCTGGTCGACCGCCGCTTCGGGGGCTGCGATCGCGAACAGCCTAGGGCCCACCGCCTCCAGCACGCCCGCGGCGACCTTGCCGGCATCCTCGCCAAACACCACCACCACGGCCTCCCTGCCCCAGCGGCCGAGCCGCGGCAACGGCGACCGCGCGAGGATGAGCGGCGCCTCGCCCGGGGCCGCAAC
Source organism: Pseudomonadota bacterium (assembly GCA_023430705.1). GTDB lineage: Bacteria > Pseudomonadota > Alphaproteobacteria > Rhizobiales > Devosiaceae > Devosia_A. The sequence goes on from JAEYZJ010000367.1 coordinate 291, forward strand.
GATCGCGCCCCCGTCGATCCCGAGCAGCACCACCTCGCCGGGTCCGTCGAGCATCGATCCGGCCCGCCCCGGTTGCCAGGCGGCAGGGTCCGTCACGGGCAGTTCGTCCATGGCGAATATCCGGTCCGCGCCGGACACGAGTTCATCCGCGTCGACGCCCTCGATCCCCGCGGGATCGCACACCAGTATGCTGCCGCCTGCGTGGATGCGGATGGTCGTTCCGCCGAACCAGGTGAGTTTCATTGCTTGCCTCGTCGAGCTAGCACAGGTAGCCAGAACCGGACTTTCTGCAAAGGGCATCGATTGACCGAACCGGACCACAATCCGCTTTCAGCCCTGCCGCCGACGGGCAAGCTGCTCGGGCTCGACCTCGGCACCAAGACCATCGGGGTCGCGATCTCGGACGGCATGCGCTATTCCGCGACGCCGCTCGAGACCATCAAGCGCAGCAAGTTCACCAACGACGCCAACCGGCTGCTCGAGCTTGTAGCCGAGAACAACGCGGTGGGCTTCGTGCTCGGGCTGCCGCTCAACATGGACGGGTCCGAAGGCCCCCGGGCACAGTCCACCCGCTCCTTCGCCCGCAACCTTGCCCAGAAAACCGCGCTGCCCATCGCCTTCTGGGACGAGCGGCTCTCCACCTCGGCTGTCACCCGGACCCTGATCGAGGCCGACGTGCGCCGCAGCAAGCGCGCCGAGGTCGTCGACAAGCTGGCGGCCAGCTATATCCTGCAGGGCGCACTGGAACGGCTGCGCCGCTCGTGACCGTGTTCCCGACGCGGCTGGGGCGGGGATAAAGGGGCGGCTCGCTTGCGAGTCCGGCCCCCGCGCGGTAGACCCCGCCGAACATTCGGAGCGGAGCGGCATGGCTACTTTCCCGCCAGCATCGGTCACACCGGGCCAGCCGGCCCCAGGATCGGCATCAAGACCCCCATTCCGCCATCGGCACCTGCTGGGCATCAGCCAGCTGAACCAGTACGAAATCGTCGATCTGCTCGATCGCGCCGAGGCGATGATCCCGATCTCGCGGCAGGAGCGAAAGATCCTGCCCACCCTGTCGGGCAAGACCCAGATCAACCTCTTCTTCGAGAACTCGACGCGCACGCAGTCGAGCTTCGAGATCGCCGGCAAGCGGCTCGGCGCGCAGGTCACCAACATGTCGGTCAGGACGTCGTCGGTGGCCAAGGGGGAGACGCTGGTCGACACCGCCACGACCCTCAACGCCATGCGCCCCGACGTGATCATCGTCCGCCATGCCGCCTCCGGCGCGGTGGAGCTTCTCAGCCAGAAGGTCGGCTGCTCGGTCATCAATGCCGGCGACGGCGCGCACGAGCACCCGACGCAGGCCCTGCTCGATGCGCTCACCATCCGCCGCCACAAGGGCTATCTTGCGGGGCTCACGGTAGCCATCTGCGGTGACATCGCCAACTCGCGCGTCGCCCGTTCCAACCTGCTGTTGCTCGGCGCCATGCAGGTCCGCACCCGCGTCGTCGCGCCCAGGACCCTGATTCCGCGGGGCATCGAGGCCCTCACCTCCGAGGTCTATACCGACATGCGCAAGGGCCTCGAGGGCGCCGATGTGGTCATGATGCTGCGCCTGCAGCACGAGCGGGCGAGCGGCAGGATGATCCCGTCGGTCCGCGAGTACTATCACTTCTACGGTCTCGACGAGGAAAAGCTGAGCCACGCCAAGCCCGACGCCATCGTCATGCATCCCGGGCCGATGAACCGCGGCGTCGAGATCGACCCCGCCATTGCCGACGGGCCCCGCTCCGTCATCACCGAGCAGGTGGAGATGGGCGTCGCCGTGCGCATGGCCGTCCTCGATGCGCTGCTGGCCGACCGCGAGGCCGCCGCATGAGCAAGCCACTCGTCATTACCAACGCCCGCATCGTCGATCCGGCGAGCGACCGCGACGCCCCGGGCAGCATCCTCGTCGAGGACGGCCGCATCGCGGGTCTCACCGATGCCGGCCCGCAGGGCATCCCGGACGGTGCCGACGTCATCGATGCGCGTGGCCTCGTCGTCGCCCCGGGCCTCATCGACATGCGCGTCTTCACGGGCGAACCGGGCCACGAGTATCGCGAGACGCTGCAGAGCGCGGCGGAGGCTGCCGCGGCCGGCGGCGTCACCAGCTTCGTGCTGATGCCCGACACCACGCCCGTCATCGACGACGGCGCGCTGGTCGACTTCCTGCTCCGGCGCGCCAGCGCCACCGCTTCGGTCAACATCCTCCCGGCCGCCGCGCTGACCCGCGGGCTGCGCGGCGAGGAGATCACCGAGTTCGGCCTGTTGCAGGAGGCGGGGGCCGTCGCCCTCACCGACGGGCGGAACTCGATCCAGTCCGCCGGAATGCTGCGCAGCGTCTTCACCTACGCGTCGAACTTCGACATGCCGGTGATCCACCACGTCGCCGACTACACCCTCGTCGGCGATGGCGTCATGAATGCCGGGACCCTCGCCACGGTCTCCGGCCTCAAGGGTATACCTGTCGAAGCCGAGACCATCCCCCTCGCCCGCGACCTGCAGCTCGCCGCGCTCACCGGCGTCCGCTATCATGCGGCACAGGTTTCGACCGGCGCCGCCGTCGAGCTGCTCGCAGCCGCGAGGAACCGTAACGCCAGGGTTTCGGCAGGGCTCTCGATCAACAACCTCGCGCTCAACGAGAACGACGTCGCGCCCTATCGCACCTTCTTCAAGCTCTCGCCGCCGCTGCGCTCCGAGGACGACCGGCAGGCCGTCATCGAAGGACTCAAGTCCGGCGCCATCGACACGATCCACTCCGCCCACGACCCGCAGGACAGCGAAGTGAAGCGCCAGCCCTTCGCCGAAGCATCTGACGGCGCCGTCGGGCTCGAGACGCTGCTGGCCGCCGCGCTCCGGCTCGTCCACTCGGGCGACGTGCCGCTGCTCACGATCCTGCGCGCCATGACCAGCCGGCCGGCCGAAATCCTCGGCCTCCGGTCCGGACGCCTCGCGGTCGGCGCCCCGGCCGACATCATCATCGTCGACAGCGAGTTCCCCTGGGTGGTGAAGGAGACCGAGCTGCGCTCGCGCTCCCGCAACACCGCTTTCGAGGGGGCGCGGATGCAGGGCGCGGTGATGCACACGTTCGTTGCGGGCAAGCCGGTCTTCAGCCATGCTGCGACGCGGGAGGGCTCCAGCGCATGAACTTCATCATCGCCGCCGTCATCGGCTACGTCCTGGGGTCCATCCCGTTCGGGCTGCTGCTGACCCGGGCGGTCGGCATCGACATCCGCTCGATCGGCTCGGGCAATATCGGCGCCACCAACGTGCTGCGCACCGGCAACCGCTGGCTCGCCGCGGGCACCCTGCTGCTCGACGCCGGCAAGGGGCTCGTGGCCGTCCTCATCGCCCGCGCCTTCCTGGCGCCCGGAGCGGAATCGCCGGACTTCATCGTCTACACCGCCGGCATCGCCGCCTTCCTCGGCCATGTCTTTCCGGTCTGGCTCGGCTTCAAGGGCGGCAAGGGCGTCGCCACCTATATCGGGGTGCTGCTGGGCTGGAACTGGGTGGTCGGGCTGATCTTCTGCGGCGTCTGGCTGCTGGTCGCGTTCGGCCGCAAGTACTCGTCGCTCGCGGCCCTCACGGCGGCCGCCACGGCGCCGCTGTTCGCCTATTCGCTGGCCGGCTCCGACACGCAGGGCTATGCCTTCGCCGCCGCCTGCGGGGTGCTCTCGCTCATTCTCTACTACAAGCACTGGCCCAATATCCGCCGGCTGTGGGACGGCACCGAGCCCAAGATCGGTTCCGAGAAGAAAGCGGGCTGATCCGGATGGGGCGCGACGGCATCGGACTGACGCCGTCGCAGCGCATCGCGTGGCTGCGGCTCATCCGTACCGACAATGTCGGCCCACAGACCTTTCGCCAGCTGGTCAATCGCGAAGGTTCGGCCGAGGCCGCCATCGAGGCGCTGCCGCGCCTGATGCGCGGGGTCGGCACCACGATCCACATCCCTTCCGTCAGTGAAGTCGAGGACGAGATCGCCGCGGTCGCAAGGCTGGGCGGCCGGCTGGTGGCATCGGGCGAGCCCGACTATCCACCCCTCCTCCGCTACATCGCCGGCGCCCCGCCGGTACTGACCATCGTCGGGGGCGAGAACCTCGACCTGCGGCGCACCGTCGCCATCGTCGGGGCCCGCAACGCCTCGGCGGCCGGGCAGAAGTTCGCCCGCATGCTGGCGAGCGAACTCGGCGAAGCGCGCTACACCGTGGTCTCCGGCCTCGCCCGCGGCATCGACGCTGCCGCCCACGCCGCCGCACTCGCTACCGGTACGGTCGGCATCCTCGCCGGCGGGCTCGACCGGATCTACCCCGAGGAGAACATCCCCCTCGCCCGTGACATCGTCGCCCATGGCGGCGCGCTGCTGGCGGAGATGCCGCTCGGCTGGGAACCGCGCGCCCGCGACTTCCCGAGGCGTAACCGCCTGGTGTCGGGTCTGGCGCTCGGCACGGTGGTGGTCGAGGCCGCGAAGCGCTCCGGTTCCCTGATCACGGCCCGCCTCGCCCTCGAACAGAACCGCGAGGTCTTCGCCGTGCCCGGTTCGCCGCTGGACCCGCGCGCCGAGGGCGGCAACGCCCTGATCCAGCAAGGGGCAAAGCTCATCACGGGGGCCGCCGACATCATCGACACGCTGCGCGAGGCCGACCCGTCCCGCACCAGCCTGCTCGAGCCGGACTGGTTGCCCGATGGCGAGGCCCACGATTCGCTGCCGCCCTCGGCGGACGAGCGTTCGCGGCTCATCGACGCGCTCAGCGTCACGCCCGTGCCGGTCGACGACGTCATCCGGTCCACCGGCATCGACATCGGCCGCATGCAGACCCTGCTGCTCGAGCTCGACCTCGACGGTCGCATCGAATGGTCAAGCGGCCAGCTGGTAGCGCTCCGTCCCTGACCGCTCGCGCAGCAGCGGCAGGGCCGCGAAGGCCAGCCAGTGCAGCACCACCGGCGCCGCGTACATGAGCCCGCCGGGGGTCAGGAACTGTGGCAGCAGCACTTCGGTCAGCGGGTTGGCATAGTCCGCATTGGCGAACATCTCCGTACTGGCCGCGACCAGCGACAGGACGAGGCTCACCGCCAGCAGCAGCAGGGCAATGGCCTGCCGCGCGCGTCCCTCCGGCCAGGCGAATGCCAGGGCGACAGCCGCGAGCGGCAGCATGGCGACGAGGTGGCGCGGCCCCGTGGACGACCCGCCGTCCCAGTAGTGGTAGCCGGAGTTGATCAGCAGGTAGCTCAGTACCGTTCCGGCCACGACGGCCGTCAGTCCGCGCCGGCCCGCCTTCCACATGGCCACGAGCCCGAACGGCACCACCAGCAGCACCGGCGCCATCGGCAGCAGGCCACGGTAGGGCCCGAACAGCAGTTCCCCAAGCACGACCGGATCCGGAACCGAGACGCCGAACAGCCCGCTCCTCATGCCCTCGAACCCCACCACCTGCGCATAGCCGAGGCGGAACGGCGAGCCGAAGGCCAGCGCGTTGTAGACCAGCAGCGGCGCGATCCCGATGGCGCCTCCGGCGAGGAGGCCCGTGATCGCCCCCATCCGCCCCGCGGACCTCGCGACAGCCCAGGCGCCGATGAGCATCGCAGCCGGGGCGGCGGTGAGGTCCACGACCATCAGCAGCCCCAGCACGAGGCCCGTCGCCAGGGCGCGCCGGGGCGACGTCCGCTCGCTCCAGCCCACGATCGCGACCGCGAACAGCAGCAGGCTGCCGGTCGCGGCATGGGCGAAGAAGGTTGCCGACCAGCCGAAGAACGGCGTGCCCAGCGCCAGCGCCGCGCTGGCGAAGACCGCGGCAGCGTCTCCGGCGCCGAGCCTGCGCACGAACAGATAGAGCACCGCCGTCGCCAGCGCCGCGAGCAGGCTCACCGTGCTCACCGTCGCAACCGTGACGTAGCGCACGAACACCACGATATCATCGGGGTCGTCATGCCCTGCGGCGGCCATCGCCTGCCGCGCCAGCGCCACCGCCGGCACGGCCAGCAGCGAGAGGCCGGGCGGCTTGTCGGCATAGAACCGGCCGTCATGCTCGGCCTTGTCGACGGTCAGGGGCGCGAAGCGGTCGATGTCGAGCCGCCCGTCGGTCATCGCGACGGCGAGCGCCGTGCGGGTGATGTGCTGGGGATTGCGACCGTCCTCCGGCGCGTAGCGGACGAATGCCACCAGTGCGATGAAGAAGATGATCAGCGCCTTGACGATGCGCATTCCGTGTCCCCGAACCCCGGGGCACATCTAGCAGGCGCCGGTTAACGCGTCCGCCATGCCCACAAATTCTTCCCCGTAGGGGAATGTCCGGCGGCCGGTCTGCCCCGGTTGACAGCCCCAAGGCGCTTCACCATGTTGCGCCGCGTTTGGACGCCACTCCCGAAAGCATGAACCAATGAAGCTCGTCATCGTTGAAAGTCCGGCCAAGGCCAAGACAATCAACAGCTATCTTGGCAAGGACTATGAGGTCCTGGCGAGCTTTGGCCATGTCCGCGACCTGCCGGCAAAGGATGGCTCGGTGTTGCCGGACGAGGACTTCGCCATGAGCTGGGAGGTCGACGCGGCCTCGCGCAAGCGGCTGAGCGACATCGGCAATGCCCTCAAGAACGCGGACGAACTGATCCTCGCCACCGACCCGGATCGCGAAGGCGAGGCGATCAGCTGGCACGTGCTCGACGTGCTTCGGCAGAAAAAGCTGATCAAGGACAAGCCGGTCAGCCGCGTCGTGTTCAACGCCATCACCAAGGCGGCGATCACCGAGGCGATGCAGCACCCGCGCGACATCAACGAGCCGCTGGTCGAGGCCTACCTCGCCCGCCGTGCGCTCGATTACCTCGTCGGCTTCACCCTCTCGCCCGTGCTGTGGCGCAAGCTGCCGGGCTCCCGCTCGGCCGGCCGCGTGCAATCGGTGGCGCTGCGCATCATCTCGGATCGCGAACGCGAGATCGAGAAGTTCAAGGCGCAGGAATACTGGTCCATCGGCGCCCGCCTCAACGAGAAGGGCAAGTCGTTCGAGGCCCGCCTCTACTCCGTCGACGGCAAGAAGTCGGACAAGCTCGATGTCGGCACCGGCGCCGATGCCGAGGCGCTGCGTGCCGCCATCCAGGCAGGCACCTTCTCGGTCTCCTCCGTCGACAAGAAGCCGACCAAACGCAATCCCTATGCGCCGTTCACCACCTCGAGCCTGCAGCAGGACGCCTCGTCGCGCCTCGGCTTCTCGCCCAGCCGCACCATGCAGATCGCGCAGCGGCTCTACGAGGACGGCATCATCACCTACATGCGTACCGACGGCGTGCAGATGGCGCCCGAGGCGATCGAGCAGGCCCGCCGCGCCATCGTCAAGGAATTCGGCTCGGAGTACATCCCCGAGAAGGCCCGCATCTACCAGACCAAGGCCAAGAACGCGCAGGAGGCCCACGAGGCCATCCGCCCCACCGACATGTTCCGCCAGCCCGATACCCTGCGCGGCGACGCCGACCGGCACCGGCTCTATGAGCTGATCTGGAAGCGCACGCTGGCCAGCCAGATGCGCTCGGCCGAAGTCGAGCGCACCACCGCCGACATCTCGGTCTTCGCCACGAGCCGCGACATCACGTTGCGCGCCATCGGTTCGGTGGTCACCTTCCCCGGCTTCCTCGCGCTCTACGGCGTGCAGGCCAAGGAAGAGCGGACCGACGATTCCGAGGACGATGTCGACAGCCGCGAGCTGCCGCCCCTCGCGGTCGGTGATCGTCCGCGCCTCGAGGAGGCGCTGATCGAGCAGCACTTCACGCAGCCGCCGCCGCGCTACACCGAAGCGAGCCTGATCAAGAAGATGGAAGAGCTCGGCATCGGCCGGCCCTCCACCTATGCCGCCACCATGAGCGTGCTGCAGGACCGCAACTACGTCCGCCTCGAGAAGCGCGCCCTCGTGCCCGAGGATCGCGGCCGCATCGTCACCGCCTTCCTCGAGAGCTTCTTCAACCGCTACGTCGAGTACGGCTTCACCGCCGGTCTCGAGGAGCAGCTTGACCTGATCTCGGATGGCAAGCTCGCCTGGAAGGACGTGCTGCGCGACTTCTGGAAGGATTTCCAGTCGCATGTCGAGGAGATCAAGGACCTGCGCGTCTCCGAGGTGCTCGATGCCCTCAACGAGATGCTGGCCGACCATATCTTCCCGGCCAAGGCCGACGGCTCCGACCCGCGTCGCTGCCCGAACTGCGGCGAAGGCCAGCTCTCGCTGAAGCTGGGCAAGTTCGGCGCCTTCATCGGCTGCTCGAACTATCCCGAGTGCCGCTACACGATGCAGCTTTCCGATGCGGCCACCGGCGGCGCGGCCGAAGCCGGGGCCGGCGACGGCATCCTCGGCACCGATCCCGAAAGCGGCCTCGAGGTCGCCTTGAAGTCGGGACGGTTCGGCCCATATGTACAGCTGGGCGATGGAGCCGAACCGAAGCGCTCGTCGCTGCCCAAGGGCTGGACGCCCGACAGCCTCACCCTCGAAAAGGCCCTGCAGCTGCTGTCGCTTCCTCGCGAAGTCGGCCTGCATCCCGAGTCGGGCAAGCCGATCACTGCCGGCATCGGGCGCTACGGACCGTTCGTGTTGCATGACGGCACATACGCCAACCTGCCCGATGTCGAGGAAGTCTTCACCGTGGGGCTCAACCGCGCGGTGGACCTGATCGCGCAGAAGGTGGCGGGCGGCGGAGGTTTCGGTCGCGGCAACCGCGCCGCACCGGCAGCGATCCAGACCTTCGAGCATGCCGACGGGCCGATCACGGTACGCGCCGGCCGCTATGGGCCGTATGTGAATCAGGGCAAGGTGAACGCAACGCTGCCCAAGGAGTTGAAGCCCGAGGACGTGACCCTCGAGCAGGCCCTCGAACTGATCGCCGCCAAGGGCGGTCCGGGCGCAAAGAAATCCTCGTCGCGTTCCGCCGCCGCCAGGAAGGCGCCGGCAAAGAAAGCGGCGGCAAAGAAGACGACGGCCACGAAGACTACTGCCAAGAAGACAACGGCCAAGAAACCCGCAGCCAAACCCAAGGCTGCATCGAAGAAGACGGCGGAGGCCTGATCGCTCGCGCAAGCGGGACCACTGTTCAGAGCCGCCGCCACCGGAGGTCATG
>JAEYZJ010000374.1 GCA_023430705.1 Pseudomonadota bacterium
CTGAAGCGGTCGCCCTCGACCTCGGCGATCAGCTTGAGGTTGGGCAGGCGGTCGAGGATGGCGCCGGTGAGGCGCGGCGAGCCGTGGCAGACGAGCAGGGCGTCGAGGTTCGAGGCGAACTTGACGAGGGCGTCGATCGCCGCGGGGTTCTCCGGCGGAGCCGTCTCCCAGGCGGACGGCTCGTCGCACAGGTGGTGCTCGAAGCTGCCCAGCGCGGTGAACGCGGCCATGGCGCCGTCATCCATCATGCGGTCGTAGGTCTCGGCGTTGCAGGCGAAGCCGATGCGAACGGCCTTGTCGAGCGTGTAGCGGGTCATGTCAGCCGATCCAGACGGTCTTGGCGTTGGTGAATTCGAGGATGCCCACGGAGCCGAGCTCGCGGCCGTAGCCGGAGGCCTTGATGCCGCCGAAGGAGATGTGGGCGTCGGAGCGAACCATGTCGTTGATGAACACGGCGCCCGCTTCGATCGAGGCTTCGAGGCGACGGGTGCGGTCCTCGTCGGCAGACCAGACGGCCGCAGCGAGGCCAAACTCGGTGCCGTTGGCGATGCGCACCGCGTCGGCTTCGTCGGCGAAGGGGATCACCGGGGCGACCGGTCCGAACAGCTCTTCGCGGGCAGCGGTGTTGTCTTCGGCGACGTCGGTGAGGATGACGGGCGCGAAGAAGTAGCCGGGCCCATCGACCGAGCCACCGGCAAGGGCGGCCTTCGCGCCGCCGGCCAGGGCGCGGCCGAGCTGCGACTGCAGGCCGGAGCGCAGGTCGGCACGGGCGAGGGGGCCGAGATTGTGCTTTTCGTCGAGCGGGTCGCCGTAGCTCATCTTGCGCATGCCTTCGACGAAGGCTTCGGTGAACCGGTCGGCGATCGACTTCTCGACGAGGAAGCGCTTGGCGCAGACGCAGCTCTGGCCCGAGTTGTTGAGGCGGGCGGCGATGGCGGTCTTCACCGCTGCGTCGAAGTCGGCGTCGGCGAAGACGATGAAGGGGTCGGAACCGCCGAGTTCAAGCACGGCCTTCTTGCCGACGCTGCCGGCGGTCGCGGCGACGCTGCGGCCGGCGCGCACAGAGCCCGTAATGGTGACCGAGCGGATGCGATCGTCGGCGATGATCCTGGCCGCCGTGGCGTGGTCGGTCCGGAGGTTGACGACGGTGCCGTCGGGCATGCCGGCTTCGCGGAACACGGCCTCGATGGCCTCGGCGCAGGCGGGGACGTTCTCGGCGTGCTTGACCACGGTGGTGTTGCCGGCGAGGAAGGCCGGGGCAAAGAAGCGGATCACCTGCCAGAACGGGAAGTTCCAGGGCATGACCGCAAAGATCGGGCCGAGGCCTTCGTAGCGCACGCGGCTTTCGCGCGCCGGGCTGGGGACCTGCATCGGCTCCAGCCAGCCGGGGCCTAGGTCTGCGGTGGTGCGGCAGGTGGCGACGCATTTGCGGATTTCACCGCGCGCCTCGTTGATGGGCTTGCCCATCTCCAGCGACATCAGGCGGGCGTAGTCCTCGACGTGCGCCTCAAGACGGTCGGCAAGGGCGCGCAGCAGGTTGGCGCGCTCGGCGACCGACAGGGCGCGGATCTTGGCCCAGGCACTCCAGCTGCGGGCAAGGCCGGCTTCCACTTCGGCATCGCTGTGAAGCGCAAAACTGCCGAAAAGTTCACCGTTGGCCGGGTTGAGCGAGCGGAAAAGAGGCGCGTTCATTCAAGGATTCCTCAGTGAAGCGGCCGCGTTCAGGAGCCGCTTGAGCGTGCCGCCGAGGATCGCGTCGAGATCCGCGGGTTTTATGAAACGGCAGTGAAGACGCACGATCTCCAATGCCTGTTTGTAGGTCAGTGCCCGGCTGAGCGCCGGAAAGTCGGAGCCCCAGCAGAGCCGGGTGCCAAAGGCCTCGTAGAGCCCTTCGGCGATCCACATGGCGGAGGGATGCGGGTAGTCCCAGCCGTTCTCCAGGCCGACGGCGTAGTGGAAGCCGGAGAGCTTGACGTGGACGTTGGGGTATTTCGCGAGCCCCGCAATGGCTTCGAGGTCGGAGCGCGGCGCCGTCGCGGCGATGCCACCCATGTGGTGGAGCAGCACCACGAGGTCCGGGTTGGCCTCGACCACTTCGGCGAGGGCAGGGGCCCAGGCCGGGCCCATGGCGATGGAGGCGATCAACCGGCGCTCGGCGGCAAGGCGGAAGAAGGCCTTGCCGTCCTCGGTGGAGAACCACCCGTCGGGCTCACCGACATAGTGGGTGAAGCCCTTGATCGGCAGGTTGTCGGCAGCCGTGGCGAGGCGGATGGCGGCGCCCGGGGTGTGATACTCGGGCGACCACACACAGTCGACATCGGCGAACTGGTGCAGGCGGTCGGGGTAGCGGCGGACCGCCGCTGCCCCATACTCGTTGTTGGCCGGATTCTTCTCGATCCGCGCGGACACGATGACGGCCTCGGCCACGCCGTTCTGGTCCATCTCGTGGATCAGGTGCTCGACCGAGCCCTTGGTGGTCTCATCGGGGACGGAAGGCTCATAGGGCCATAGGGCCCAGGCGTGGGTGTGGCTGTCGACGATCATCTTAGCGGAACGCCACCGAACCGTCGGTCTTGAGCGAGGTTTCGCCGACCTTGGCAATGACCGGGATGGTCTTGAGGTTCTCGTGGTCGAGTTCGACGCCGAGGCCCGGGGTCTCGTTGGGCAGCCAGTGTCCGTTGACGACGGGGACGATGGCCTTCACGGCCTTGGTCCACGGGGCGCTGTCCTGCACCATGTGCTCGGTGACTTCCCAGTTCGGCACGGCAAAGCCGAGCTGCACCTGAGCGGCGGTCGCCACCGGGCCCGAGGGCACCGCGTGCGGGATGATGCCCTGGTGATGGGCTTCGGCCAGCGCGCAGATCTTGCGGGTGCCGGTGATGCCGCCGGCGATGCCGACGTCCGGACGGATGTGGTGCACGCCACCGTGCTCGACGTACTCGCGGAACTCCCAGATGGTAGTGTTGCGCTCGCCGGCTGCCATGGGCACGCGCGACTTCTCGGCGACTTCACCGAACGACAGCACGCTATCGGGCGGAATGGGGTCTTCGACGAAGAGCGGACGGAACTGCTCGAACTCGCGGATGGCGGCGATCGACTCGCCGAGCGCCATGTTGCGGTGCAGCTCGATACCGACCTCGACATCCCAGCCGACGGTCTCACGGATGAGCGCCATGCGCTCGACCATGTCCTTCACCTTGGCGCCGAACGCCATCAGGTGATGCTCGGGCTGGTAGACCATGACCTTGAGCGCGGTGTAGCCCTCTTCGACGGCCTTCTTGCAGCTTGCCGCCACTTCCTCGGCGGTGCCGTAGGGGATCACGAGCATGGCGCGGACCTTGTCGCGGACGCGGCCGCCGAGCAGGTCCCAGACCGGAGCCTGGTAGTGCTTGCCCTTGATGTCCCAGAGCGCCTGGTCGATGGCGCTGAGTGCGCCGCCGATGGCCATGCCGCGCATCGAGAAGGCGCGATAGAGCGAGAGGTAGTGGTACTCGATGCGCATCGGGTCTTCGCCGATCAGGCGGTCGCCGAACTGCTTGGCGACGAGCGCCGTGGCTTCGGGGAAGCCGAAGAAGGTGGATTCACCCACGCCCTTGAGCCCGGTGTCCGTCGTGATTTCGACGAACATCCAGTTATGCGCGACGTAGGTATCGATACGCTCGATCTTCACTTTGCTTCCTCAGGCAGGGGATAGACGAAAAGGGGTTCGCGGCGGGTGGCCGGCGGGCTGATCAGCTCGAGCACGAGGCCATTGAGCTTGGGGGACGTGAAATAGGCAAAGGCGCCACTGCCATCGCCGCCAAAACCCTTGGCGGACTGGATGCAGGTAAAGCCGGCGGCCTGGATTTCCTCGACGGCCTGTGCGTGGTTCTCCAGCACATGGATGCCGATATGGTTGAGGCCCTCGCCGGAGGTGGCGAGCTGGTCGGCGAAGAAGGACGGGCCGGTGGTGGGCTCGACCAGCTCGAACTGAACGCCATCCTTCCAGGCCAGCGCGTGCCTGATGCCGAACTGGGCGGGCTCGCCCTTGCAGGTCATCTCCCTGAGGATCTCGGGGGTGTATTCCCACGCGGTCCAGGGACCGACGCCGAGCAGATCGTACCACTGGCGGCAGGCCGCCTCGAGGTCGCGCACGACGAAGGCGATCTGCTTGGGGCCAAGCTTCTGGACGATGGTCTTTGGAATGGCGTCGAAGGCGCTGTCGCTCATCACGTTCTCCTTACGCGGCAGTGGCGTTCGGCAGCAGGCCGAGGCTCGCGTCGATCTCGTCCTGATAGGCCGAGACGCGGCTGTCGAGCACTTCTTCCATGGTGACGGCGCGACCGGCGAGGCCGCTCTCGTAGACGGCGAGCACGGAGGCGACGGCGGTGAGCCCGCCCATGCCGTCGACTTCGGGCGGACGGCCCTCGGCGATGGCTTCGGCGAAGTCGTGAATCTCGATGGCGAGGAG
>JAEYZJ010000005.1 GCA_023430705.1 Pseudomonadota bacterium
GCCGCCATCGCCGCCCTGTCGCGCGACATGGGCATCATCTGCGCCGAGCCCTCGGGGCCCGAGGCGGCCTGGGCCGGCGACGACCTCGAGATCATCGCCCCGCAGAACCTTCTGGCCCTCGTCAATCATCTGGGCGGCTTCCAGCTCTGCACCCGTCCCGTCCCGCGCCGCCGGGCCGATCCCGCGGCCCTGCCGGACCTTGCCGAGGTGCGCGGCCAGGAGGTGGCGCGCCGCGCCCTCGAGGTTGCCGCGGCCGGCGGGCACAACCTGCTCATGGTCGGGCCTCCGGGGGCCGGCAAGTCGATGCTGGCGGCCCGCCTGCCGTCCATCCTGCCGCCGCTCAATGCCCGCGAGCTACTCGACGTGTCGATGATCCAGTCGATCGCCGGCGAGCTGGCGGGGGGCGAGCTGTCGGACCGCCGGCCGTTCCGCGCCCCCCATCATTCCGCCTCCATGGCGGCGCTCGTCGGCGGCGGCCTGCGCGTCAGGCCCGGCGAGGTGAGCCTTGCGCACAACGGCGTGCTCTTTCTCGACGAGCTGCCCGAGTTCCAGCCGTCCGTGCTCGACAGCCTGCGCCAGCCGCTCGAGTCGGGCGAAGCCGTCATCGCCCGCGCCAACGCCCATGTCAGCTTTCCGGCCCGCTTCCAGCTCGTCGCCGCCATGAACCCCTGCAAGTGCGGCCTCGCCGGCACCCCCGGCCATACCTGCAAGCGCGGCGACCGCTGCGCCGCCGACTACCAGTCCCGCATCTCCGGCCCCTTCCTCGACCGCATCGACCTGCGGATCGACGTACCCGCCGTTTCCGCCGCCGACATGATCGGCCCGGCGACCGCCGAATCGTCGGCCACCGTCGCGGCCCGGGTCGAAAGCGCCCGCGAGCGCCAGCGCCAGCGCTACGAAGCGGCCGGCCACCGCGACGTCTTCACCAATGCGGCCGCGAGCCCGACGCTGATCGACAGGCTGGTCGATCCCGACCGCGAGAGCCAGGCCCTGCTGCTCCAGGCGGCCGAGCGCTTCAACCTCTCGGCCCGCGCCTATCACCGCGTGCTGAAGGTCGCCCGCACGCTGGCCGACCTCGCCGGCGTCGACAAGGTCGCCCGCCCCCATATCGCCGAGGCGCTGAGTTACCGGCTGAACCTCGCCGTCGGCTAGGCTATGCTGCCGCCATGCGCGACGATGCCGACGATGCCCTTGTCTTCCGTCCGGCCCATCCCGGCGATGCCGACGCCATCCGCGGGCTCGTGCTGAGGGCCTATGCGAAGTGGGTGCCGGTGGTCGGGCGGGAGCCGCGGCCCATGACCGCCGACTACGACCGGGCGGTGCTCGAGCACGACTTCGACCTTGCCTTCGCCGCCGGTGCCCTCGCCGGCCTTGCCGAAACCGAGCTGCGCGCGGACCATCTCTGGATCGAGAACCTCGCCGTGGCGCCCGAGGCGCAGGGCAGGGGTCTCGGCCGGCTCCTGCTGGCGCGCGCCGAGACTCGCGCCCTTTCGGCCGGTCGCGGCGAGATCCGCCTGCTCACCAATTCCGCCATGCTGGCCAACATCGCGCTCTACGAGCACCTCGGCTATGTCCGCACCCATGTCGAACCCTATGCCGGCGGCAGCATCGTCCACATGGCGAGGACGCTGCGCGGCGGTCAGCGCGCGTAGGCGTTGAACGGGTTGTCGTGGGTGAGCCGGGTGATCGTCGCCTCGTCGACGCCGTGGGCGCGCAGCGCCGGCAGCACCTCGCGCGACAGCACGTCATAGGGCTTGGGCACGCCGCCGCCGGGCAGGGCGGGGTCGAACCAGCCGCGATCGTGGCTGAGCATCAGCTGGCCGGCGAGCCCCTGTTCGATGGCGCGCTCGATCAGCCCGATCGAGTCCTCCACCGGCACCCAGCCGATATTGTCGTATTCGATGAAGGCGCCGCGCGCCGCCACCGCCTGGTGCAGGCCGAAATCGGGCTCCGCCTGGGTGTGGATGGAGATGAAGCGGGCCGGGTCGCCGCCTTCGGCCTCGATGATGTCGAGCTGGTCCATCACCACGCGGCCCCTGATCGTGTGGCTGCCGATGATGGCCCCGGTGGCCGCTGCGGCCCGCGCCGCGGCCCGCAGGATCGTCGCCTCGAGCGGCGTGATGCCGTCGTCGCCTGCGCTGAGCTTGATCCAGGCGGCCTTCACCCCCGTGTCCTCGATGCCCTCGGTGAGCTCCTTCAGCATCCAGCGCTCGAGTTCGCCCTCGCTCGCCTCCCGCACCCATTCGGGGATCCAGGGCTCCCGGTAGTTGCCCGTCGGCACGACGATCGGGAATCCCGTCGCCCGGCTGACGGCGAGGTCGAGGTCCGCCCGCCGCCCCACTCCGCCGGTCGAGCATTCGACCAGCGCCGTGATGCCCAGCGCCTTGATGGTCTCGATCTGCGGCGCCATCAGCGCCACCACCGCGTCGGCATCCGCCTCGGCATAGCCCGGCTGGTCCGGGGTGCGCAGGTCGACGAACACGTGCTCGTGCGGCAGGATCATGCCCAGCTGCTCGCGCCGCAGCGGCCCCAGCGTCGTATGCAGCACTGTCTCGCCCATGCGTTCTCCCCCCGCCAGACTCCCGCGACCGTGGCGCAAGCAGGGCTGCTTGGCAAGCCGACGCCGGAGCTACGACACCCGCCGGTAGCCGCCGCGGACGCCGCCCGGGCTCAGCACGAGCTGCCACAGCTGGATGTTGCGGGCCCGGAACATGGCCGCGAAGACCTGCAGGTAGAACCGCCACATGCGCCAGAACCGGTCGCCGTACCTGTCGCGCAGTTCCGGCCACGCCGCGTCGAAATTGGCCCACCACGCCATCAGCGTGCGGTCGTAGTCGGCGCCGAAATTGTGCCAATCCTCCATCACGAACCGGCCTTCGATGGCCGTCGCGATCTGCCGCGCCGAGGGCAGCATGCCGTTGGGGAAGATGTATTTCTCCGTCCACGGGTCGCCGTGGGTGTGGGTCAGGTTGTTGCCGATCGTATGGAGCACGAACAGCCCGTCGGGCTTGAGCAGCGCGCGCACCTTGGCGAAATACGCGTCGTAGTTCTTGTACCCCACGTGTTCGAACATGCCGATCGAGATCACCCGGTCGAATTGGCCGTCGAGCGCCATGTAGTCCATCAGCCGCGTCTCGATCGGCAGGTTGCCCCGGTTGGCCTCGGCATGGGCCGCCTGTTCGCGGCTGATGGTGATGCCCACGCCCTCGATGCCGTAGCGCTCGGCCGCGAACTTCAGGAACCCGCCCCAGCCCGAGCCGATGTCGAGCACCCGCATGCCCGGTTGCAGCCCCGCCTTGCGGCAGATCAGGTCGAGCTTGGCCTCCTGCGCCGCGTCGAGCGTTTCCGCCTCCGCCCAGTACCCGCACGAATAGATCATCCGCCGGTCCAGCATGCGCGAATAGAGGTCGTTGCCGATGTCGTAGTGCTTCTCGCCCACCTCGGTGACATGGCTGCGCTGCAGGTTGAACAGCCGGCCGCGCAGGAAGCTGATGGCGAGCCCGAGGTCGGGCCTGAGATGCGCGTAGATATCGTACTCGAGCAGCTTGTAGACGAACTGGTCGAGCGCGTCGGCATCGAACCAGCCGTCCATGTACGCCTCGCCGAAGCCGAGCGTGCCGTGGCTGAGGACCCGCCCCCACAGCCTGTCGTCATGCACCCTGACATCGAACGGCCGGCTCCCGCCCAGTTCGATGCCCGCCTCCGCGAGTATAGAGCTGAAATAGGCTTTGGGTCCGGCACTCATGAACCGCTCCAGGGTGGATGGATATGATCCAAACGAAGTCTAGCGCTGAGCATTCCTAGCTTGCAACGGCATGATATAGTTGCGCGATCGGGGCAGGACCAGCCCGGATTCGGGGGGCGGATGCGTAGAAGCGGCGAACTGGTGCAATGGAACGACGACCGCGGCTTCGGTTTCGTTCGCGACAATGACGGCGAACGCTACTTCGTTCACATCTCCGATATCCGCCGGGCAGAGACCCGGCCCCAGCCTGGCCACCGGCTGAGCTTCAGCCCCGGCCTTGCCGCCGACGGCCGGCCGGTCGCGCGCTCCGCCGTGCTGCTCGACGTGGCCTCGCTGGCCCGCCCCGCGCCGATCTCCGCCCCGCGGCGCCCGGCTCCCTCCATGGCGGGCCCGCTGCTGCGCCTCCTCGCCGCCGCCGCCATCGTTGCGCTCGCGGCGATTGCGGCTCCCACCTGGGTGCTGATCGGCTATCTCGTCCTCGGCACCGTCAGCATGGCCTGCTACTGGGCCGACAAGGATGCCGCCGAGAACGGGCGCTGGCGCATCCGCGAGCGCGACCTGCACCGCCTCGATCTGCTCGGTGGCGTAGCCGGCGGCCTCGTGGCACAGGCCGTGCTGCGCCACAAGGTGCGGAAACCCGGCTTCGCGGCCGGCTCCTGGCTCATCGTGACGCTGCACCTTTCGGCCCTGCTCGTGCTCCTGCTCGGCCCCTGGCGCTGACCGGCGCCGTGGCAGCGGCGTTTCGCGCCGGACTTATGGCTCCGGCGCCGTCCAGTCCGGGTGCCGGCGCGCCAATTCCTCGCGCCATTCCTTGGCCAGTTGCAGCCGCCGCCTGCCGTAGCGCTGCTCGGTCCCGCTCGCCCGCACGATCCGGTCGGTGCGGAAATTGCGGAACGCCTCGCGCATGCAGCACCAGCCCACGACGATCTGCTTGCCCTCGTAAAAGGCGAGCTGCACCGGCCAGATATCCCGCTCCGAGGCACGTCCTCCTTCGTCGGCATAGGCGATGTGCAGGGCCTTTTCGTCCCGCATCGCGGCGCGCACCAGCCCCAGCACCGGCGTCGGCTCCAGCGGGCCGCGCATCAGCACCGGCCACAGCCCCGTATCCTTGATCCGGTCGCGCAGGTCGTCGGGCGAGGCGGTCGCGATCTTGCCCAGGGCATTCTTCGCCGCCCCGGCCAGCCCCGCATCGGGTTGCGCCTGCACCCAGCGCGCCCCCAGCACCAGCGCCTCGAGTTCGTCGGCCGTGAACATCAGCGGCGGCAGGAAGAAGCCGGGCCTCAGCATGTAGCCCACTCCCGCCTCGCCATCGATCGGCGCGCCGAGCCCGATGAGGGTCTGGATGTCGCGATAGAGCGTCCGCACCGACACGCCCTGTTCCTCGGCCAGTTGTGCCGCCGTGACCGGCCGGCGGTGCCGGCGCAGCGCGTCCATGACGGCAAACAGGCGTTCGGTCTTGTCCAAGCACGCATCTCCCTCGCCTTCCGAGTATCCGAAATCGACAGCGGACTCCATGCAGGAGGGTGATGACAGGGAATGTCAGGAGGGCCCCGATCCGGAGCCGGTGCCACCTGGACGACGGCTTGCGAGCGCAGGTCACCTCCCCTCGCGGGGGAGGGACAGGGGGGGCGACACTCAGCGCTTCTCGAGGCCTGCCGCCTTTGCCGCGAGCCCCGCGAACACCTTCCAGTTCCGCTGCGTCATGCGCGCCCCGAGCCGCTTCTCGACATTGAGTTTCGAGCTGCCGCTTTCGGGATAGGCGACGACAAGGTGCGCGCCCACCGTGGCGGTCTGTTCGGGCCCGTCATGGCCGCGCGTCACCGGCGTCCAGTCCTCCGGCTCCGTGTGGAAGGCGCAGACGCCGACCTGGCTCGGGCGCGCGGCGGCGGCCTCCGCGAGCGGATTGGCCTTCACCACCTCCGCCATCTGTCCCGGCGTCCGGATGAACACCTCGTTCGCCGGCCCCAGCCCGAAACCGTCGATCACCGCCTGCAGCGCCTTGCGCGCCGCCGCCGGGTTGCCGCCGAAGCGGAAGAGCACGTTGCCGGTATTACCCACCGTCGAGACGTCCGCGAGGCCGGCCGCCTCGCAGGCCTCGCGCAGCGCCGCCATCTTCATCCTGGCGTGCGTTGCCGGCCCGATCGCGCGGATCAGTCCGACATAGACCGCCATCAGGCGATCTCGATGTCGACCCGGTGGCTGTAGTCGCGGTCCGGGCCATGGATGATGGACGGGAAGTGCGGGTTGTTCACCGCATCCGGCAGCCCCTGGTCCTCGACGCAGAAGCCGCAATGGTGCCCGAACTGCTTGCCCTCGGCCGACACCTCCGTCGTCACCGAGTTGTAGATCTGCAGGCCCGGCTGGTCGGTGTACAGTTTCAGCGTCAGCGCCTTGTCGGGCCCCGTGACGACCGCCACCGGATCCTCGAACCGGCGATCCGTCGCCAGCACGACATTGCCGTCATAGTCGATCGGCCGGCCCGCCGCGTCCCGCATCGTCCGCCCGTTCCGGAAGTCCCAGACCGTGCCCTCGACCGGCAGGATCGCCCCGGTCGGGATCAGCGGCCCGCCCAGTTCGGTATAGGCGCTCGCATTCACCTGGTAGGTGTGGTCGAGCACGTCCGGTCCGGTGCCGAGGTTGAAGTACTGGTGCTGCACCACGTTGATCGGCGTCCGCCGGTCGGCCTTGGCCGCGATGTCGAGCCGCAGCCTGTTGCCCATCAGCGTATAGGTCGCGGTGAAGCGCACATTGCCGGGAAAGCCCATTGCCCCGTCGGGCGAATCCAGCGTGAAGCGCACGGCATTGGCGGCGCTGTCCGCCTCGCCCTGCCACACCAGCCTGCCGATGCCGTCCGGGCCGCCGTGCAGCGTGTGCTCGCCGAAGTTCCGCGCCACCGTGTAGGTCTTGCCGTCGAGCGTGAACGTGCCGTTCTTGATGCGGTTGGCGACCCGTCCCGCGAGCGAGCCGAAATAGGGCGAGGCCTTGGGGTAGGAGTCGAACTGCTCGAAGCCGAGCACCACGGAGCGCTTTCCGTCCCTGACCGGCACGCGCCAGTCGCGCACCAGCACGCCCCAGGAGATGATGTCGACTTCGACGCCCGTGTCACTGGCGAGCCTGAACTGCTCGACTGGCTTGCCCTGGTACTCGCCGAACTTCTCGACCGCGACGCTCATTGCCGATATCTCCTCTTCGTGCGACCGGTTGATAGCCGCATTCTGGGCCGAACGAAAGCAGGGGCGGAGCATGGACGAGATCAGGCGCCGGGCGACAGTGCACGACGTCGCCCGTGAGGCGGGCGTGTCGCTGGCGACGGTGGATCGCGTCCTCAACGGCCGCCCCGGCGTGCGCACCGAAACGGCGGAAAAGGTCGCCGATGCGATCAAGGCGCTGGATTTCCGCCGCGACCTGTCCGCATCCCTCCTCGCCCGGTCGCGCGACCTTGGCGTCACCTTCCTCATTCCCGACGGGCGCAACGAGTTCATGTTCGCGCTCGGTAGCGCCATCCAGCGGCGTGCCGCCGCCAGCAAGGGCGATCGCGTCTCGATCACGACGCGTCTCGTCCATGCGTTCGATCCCTCGGCCCTGGCCACGGCGCTCAACGAGCTCGATCCCAAGACCTGCGATTGCGCCGTGGTCGTCGCCACCGAGGACGACAAGGTGCGGCGCGCCATCGACAGCGCCTCGCGCCGCGGCATCGGCGTGGTGACCCTCGTCTCCGACCTGCCCACCGCGTCGCGGCGCCATTTCGTCGGTATCGACAATACCGCGGCCGGCCGCACCGCGGCCTCGCTGATGGGCCGCTTCGCGCGCCCCGGCCCGATCGGCATCATCGTGGGCTCGCTCACCCTCGCCGACCACCACCAGCGCCGCGAAGGCTTCGAGGCCGTGCTCGAATCCGAGTTCCCGCATCACCGGATCGTCGGTCCGCTCGAGGGCCGCGACGACGACGCCCGCACCGAGGCCGCCGCGCTCGAGCTGCTGAAGGGCCCGGTGACGGGAATCTACAACCTGGGTGCCGGCAATGCCGGCCTCATCCGCGCCCTGCACAGGACCGGGCAGGCCGGCAAGGTCCGCGTCGTGGCGCACGAACTGACCCCGGCGACGCGCGAGGGGCTGTCCGGCGGAGCTATCGACGTTGTCATCGACCAGAACCCCGACGGCGAGATCGCCACGGCCCTCAGCGTCGCGCAGAGCCTCGCGCTCGGACAGGAGTCGGATCGCCAGCCGGCCCCCATTGAAATCGGACTCTATCTGCGCGACAATCTGCCCAAGGGCTGATCACAGACATCTTCAAGAATCTCGCTGCCCGGGAGGACATCTTGAGCACTTGTGCGACATGGCATGAGGTACGTGCCTCATGACCTATCTTGGCATCGACATCGGAACCTCCGGCGTCAAGGCGCTGCTCATCGACCGGGACGGCATCCCCATCGGCGAGGCGACAGCCCGGTCGGTGGAGCCCGTCCGGCCTCAGCCGGGCTGGTCCGAGCAGAACCCGTCCGACTGGTGGAGCGCCACGCTCGAGGCCGTCGACGGGCTGGCCAGGGCCCACCCCAAGGAGGTCGCGGCGGTTCGCGGCATCGGCCTCGCCGGCCACATGCACGGCGCCACCCTGCTGGACCGCAACGACAAGGTCCTCCGCCCCTGCATCCTGTGGAACGACGGTCGCGCCGCCGCCGAATGCGCCGAAATGGAAGCCGCGCTGCCCGCGCTGCGCGACATCGCCGGCAACATCGCCATGCCCGGCTTCACGGCCCCCAAGATTGCCTGGGTCCGCAAGCACGAGCCCGAGATCTATGAGCGTCTCGCGCGCGTGCTGCTGCCCAAGGCCTATATCCGCCTGCTGCTGACCGGCGAGCATGTCGAGGAAATGTCCGATGCCGCGGGGACGCTCTGGCTCGACGTCGGCAAGCGCGACTGGTCCGATGCGCTGCTCGCCGTCACCGGCCTCGACCGCTCCCACATGCCGCGCCTCGTCGAAGGCTCGGCTCCCTCCGCAAGGCTGAAGCGCGAGTTCGTCAACCGCTGGGGCATGAGCGGCGAGGTGATCGTTGCCGGCGGCGCCGGCGACAATGCCGCGGCGGCCTGCGGCATCGGCGCCATCCAGCCGGGGGAGGGCTTCGTCTCGCTCGGCACCTCCGGCGTCCTGTTCGTCTCCAACGACCGCTTCCGGCCCAACACCGGGGGCGCCGTCCATGCCTTCTGCCACGCCGTTCCCGACACCTGGCACCAGATGGGCGTGATCCTGAGCGCCACCGACAGCCTCAACTGGCTGGCCAGGGTCACCGGGCAGGACCCCGCCGGCCTCGCCCGCGCCGCCGAGGCGCAGTTCAGCGGCCCGGGCGAGGAAATCTTCCTCCCCTATCTCAGCGGCGAGCGCACCCCGCACAACAATGCGGCGGCCCGCGGCAGCTTCACCGGCCTCTCGCACTCGAGCGATGCGGCGCGGCTGGCGCAGGCCGTGCTCGAGGGTGTCGCCTTCGCCTTCCGCGACTGCCGGCGCGTGCTGAACGATGCCGGCACGACGCTCGGCCAGCTCATCGCCGTGGGCGGCGGCTCGAAGTCCGAGCTGTGGCTCCGGCTCATCGCCACCAATCTCGATACCCCCATCGCCATTCCCGCCGACGGTGATTTCGGCGGCGCGCTCGGCGTCGCCCGGCTCGGCCTCTGCGCCGCCGAAGGCGTCGATCCGGCCCAGATCATGCTCAAGCCCGCCATCCAGCGGGTCGTCGAACCCGATGCGTCGCTCGCCGACGCCTACGCCCGCCAGTACGAGCGCTACCGTGCGCTCTATCCAGCCATCGAGGAGGCACGCCAGTGACGGATTTCTTCAAGGGGATCAGCCCCGTCAGGTTCGAGGGGCCGCAGAGCTCCAATCCACTCGCCTATCGCTTCTACAACAAGGACGAACTCGTCCTCGGCAAGCGGATGGAGGATCACATCCGCCCCGCCATCGCCTACTGGCACACCTTCGCCTGGGAGGGCGGCGATCCGTTCGGCGGCCGCACCTTCGACCGGCCCTGGTACGACAAGGGCCTCGAAGGCGCCAAGCTCAAGGCCGACGTCGCCTTCGAGCTGTTCGACCTGCTCGATGCGCCCTTCTTCTGCTTCCACGACGTCGACGTCGCCCCCGAGGGCGCGACCATCGCCGAGAGCAACCGGAACCTGCGCACCATCACCGACATCTTCGCCAGGAAGATGCAGTCGAGCCGCACGAGGCTCCTCTGGGGCACGGCGAACCTCTTCTCCAACCGCCGCTACATGGCCGGCGCCGCCACCAATCCCGATCCCGACGTCTTCGCCTACGCGGCCGCGCAGGTGAAGCAGATGCTCGATATCACCCACGAGCTCGACGGCGCCAACTATGTGCTCTGGGGCGGCCGCGAGGGCTACGAAACCCTGCTCAACACCCGCATCAAGACCGAGCAGGATCACGCCGCGCGCTTCCTCGCCCTCGTCATCGAGCATGCCAAAAAGATCGGCTTCAAGGGCCAGATCCTCATCGAGCCCAAGCCTCAGGAGCCGACCAAGCACCAGTACGACTACGACGTCGCCACGGTCTACGGCTTCCTCAAGACCTACGGTTTCGAGAAGGACGTGAAGGTCAATATCGAGGTCGGCCACGCCTTCCTCGCCGGCCACAGCTTCGAGCACGAGCTGGCCGTCGCCGGCGGCCTCGGCATCCTCGGCTCGGTCGACGCCAACCGCAACGACCTGCAGTCGGGCTGGGACACCGACCAGTTCCCCAACAATCCGGGCGAGATGGCGCTGGCCTTCTACCAGATCCTCAAGGCCGGCGGCCTCGGCAGGGGCGGCTTCAACTTCGACGCCAAGGTGCGCCGCCAGTCGCTCGATCCGGCCGACCTGCTCTACGGCCACATCGGCGGGCTAGACGTCCTCGCCCGCGGCCTCAAGGGCGCCGCCGCCATGATCGAGGACGGCACCTTCGACAAGGTGCAGGAGGCCCGCTACGCCGGCTGGAACACGCCCGCGGCGCAGAAGATGCTGACCTCCGAATCGCTGGCCGACATCGCCGCCCGGGTCGAGCGCGACAACCTCAACCCCGAGCCGAAATCGGGCCAGCAGGAGTATCTCGAGAACCTGGTCAACCGGTTCGTGTGATGGCCGCGCCGGGGCTTGGCCTGCATCATGTGTCGCTTGCCGTGACTGACATCGATCAGTCACGGCAATTCTACCAGCAGCTGTTCGGCCTCGATCTCCTTGTCCGCCCGCCTTTCGACTCGGTCGGCGTGTGGTTCGCCGTGGGGGCGCTCCAGCTCCATCTCATCGAATATCAAGGGGGCAGTTTCCGGCGCGACGCCAGCATCAGCACCCTCGACGTGCATTTCGCGTTCAACACGCCCGATTTCGAGGGCTTTATCGCCCACGCCACGGCGCTCGGCTTTCGTGAGGATGCAGCGGATGGCAATCCGCGGCGACTGCTGATGCGCCGGGAGGGACCGGCGGGTTTCCCGCAGGTCTATCTGCTCGACCCCGACAACAACATCATCGAAGTCAACGGCGCGCCCTGAACGCCGACGAGGCCCCTCCCATGTCCACCATCCGCAATCCCATCCTTCCCGGCTTCAACCCGGATCCCTCGATCCTGCGCGTCGGCGACGACTACTACATCGCCACCTCGACCTTCGAGTGGTATCCGGGCGTGCAGATCCATCACTCCAGGGACCTTGCCAACTGGGAGCTGGTCACCCGTCCGCTGACCCGAGCCAGCCAGCTCGACATGCGCGGCGATCCGGATTCGGGCGGCATCTGGGCCCCCTGCCTCAGCCATGACGGCGAGCAGTTCTGGCTGATCTACACCGACGTCAAGCGCAAGGACGGCTCGTTCAAGGACGCGCACAACTACCTCGTCACCGCGCCCGCCATCGAGGGCCCGTGGTCCGACCCGGTCTATCTCAACTCCTCCGGCTTCGACCCCTCGCTGTTCCACGACGACGACGGCCGCAAGTGGCTGGTCAACATGCTCTGGGACCATCGCGTCCGCCCGCTGCTGTTCGCCGGCATTGCGCTGCAGGAATACGACCCCGCGCAGAAAAAGCTCGTCGGCCCGGTCCGGAACATCTACCAGGGCACCGACCTCGAGCTGGTCGAGGGCCCGCATCTCTACAGGCGCAACGGCCGGGACGGCCGCCCCTGGTACTACCTGCTGACCGCCGAGGGCGGCACCGGCTACGACCACGCCATCACCTTCGCCCGCTCGCGCCACCTCGAGGGTCCCTACGAGACCCACCCGAAAAAGCACATCCTCACCGCCAGTGGTGCGCCGCAGAACCCGGTGCAGCGCTCCGGCCACGGCGACATCGTCGAAACGCCTGACGGCCGGACCTTCCTCGTCCACCTCATGGGCCGTCCCACCACCGCCAACCGCCGCTGCGTCCTCGGCCGCGAAACCGGCATCCAGGAGGCCTACTGGGGCGAGGACGACTGGCTCTGGGTCAAGAACGGCCCCGTCCCCTCGCTCGAGGTCGAGGTCCCCGGCACCCGCGACGACAGCGGCTACTGGGCCGAGCAGCGCTATTCGTTCGATACGCTGCCCAGAGACTTCCAGTGGCTCCGCACCCCCGAGGCGGGGCGCATCTTCCGCACCGGCGACAACAGGCTGACGCTGGTCGGCCGCGAGTCGGTGGGCTCATGGTTCGAGCAGGCGCTGGTGGCGCGCCGGCAGACGCACTTCTCCTACGATGCCGAGGTGACGCTCGACTTCTCCCCCGTCGACGAGCGCCAGTTCGCTGGGCTCACCGCCTACTACAACCGCTTCAATTTCCACTATCTCACCGTCACCGCCCATTCGGACGGCCGGCGCGAACTGCTGCTGATGAGTTCCATCGCCAGCCAGCCGGACGGCAACCTGACCTTCCCGGCCGAGCCGGTCCCGCTCCCGCAGACGGGCCCCGTGCGCCTCAAGCTCGAGATCCGCGGGCCGGCCCTGCAGTTCTTCCATGCCCCTGGCGACGCCGCCGCCGCCGGCAACTGGCAGCCGGTCGGCCCCGTGCTGGACGCCTCGCTGCTCTCCGACGAAGGCGGCCCCCACGGCGAGCACGGCAACTTCACCGGTGCCTTCGTCGGCATGGCCTGCTCCGACCTCAACGGCACGGCAAGGGAAGCGGTCTTCACCGATTTCGTCTACCGCCCCGTGCGCGATCCGAGCGACCGGTACTAGCTGAACAGCACTCTCCCCGGCGGGGAGAGGGGGCGATGTGGCACTGGCCGTTCAACTCGCGTCCCCTCGCCCCTCTGGGGAGAGGGTCAGGGTGAGGGTCAGGGTGAGGGTGAGGGGCGCCACACGTGTGGAGTTCTCGGCTCGACAGTTGCCCACCAACCCCAAACCCCATAACCTCGCGGCCTCCCTCCAGTGCCGCGAGACCATGGACCAAGCGCCCTATAACGCCCCGAGCGTCCCCGATGCCTCGCCCGTCACCCCCATGATGGGGCAGTACCTCGAGATCAAGGCGGTCAATCCGGGCTATCTGCTGTTCTACCGCATGGGCGACTTCTACGAGATGTTCTTCGAGGACGCCGAGATCGCGTCCCAGGCGCTCGGCATCGTGCTCACGCGGCGCGGCAAGCACCAGGGCCAGGATATTCCGATGTGCGGCGTGCCGATCCATGCCGCGCAGGACTATCTCAAGAAGCTGATCGGGCTGGGCCACCGCGTCGCCATCTGCGAGCAGGTCGAGGACCCCGCCGAGGCAAGGAAGCGCGGCTCCAAGTCGCCGGTCAGGCGCGACGTGGTCCGCCTCGTCACCCGCGGCACCATCACCGAGGACGACCTGCTGCCCGCCCGCGGCTCGGCCTATCTCGCCGCCCTCGCCATGGTCCGCCACGGCGAGACCGACTTCGCCCTCGCCTGGGCCGATGTCTCGACCGGCGAGACCGCCGTGCTCGATCTGGGCGCCGCCGCGCTCGGCGACGAGCTGGCCCGCATCGGTCCCGCCGAGCTGCTGCTCACCGAGGCGACCCGCGCCATGCTGGGCGAGGCGCGCGTGATGCTGCCGGACATGGCTCTCACCGTCCTCGATACGGGCGCCTTCGACAGCGAGCATGCCGCCGCGCGCCTCGTTGCGGGCTTTCCCGCCGGCGAGGTCGATCCCACCGCCTTCTCCCGTGCCGGCCGGGCCGCGCTCGGCGCGCTGGTCGACTATGTGCGCGACAGCCAGAAGGGCGTGCCGGTCGCGCTTCGCCCGCCGAGCGCCGAACGGCTCTCCGCCCACATGTCGATCGACGCCGCGACCCGCGCCTCGCTCGAAATCCTCGTGACCCAGCGCGGCGCCGAAAAGGGCGCGCTCCGGCACGAGATCGACTGCACCGTCACCCCGCCCGGCTCGCGCCTCCTCGCCCGTCGCCTCGCCGCCCCGCTCTGCGATGCCGCCGCCGTCAACGCGCGGCTCGACGCCGTCTCCTGCTTTGTCGCCGACGGCCTCCTCACCCAGCGCCTGCGCGCCGATCTCAAGGCCGTGCCCGATCTCACCCGGGCCGTCACCCGCCTCGCGCTCGGTCGCGGCGGTCCGCGCGACCTCAACGCGGTCGGCGCCGCGGTGGCCGCCGCCATCGCGCTGTCCGCGCGCCTCGCGACCATTGCCGATCCGCCGGCCGAAGTCGCCGCCATCGCGGCCCGCCTCGCCGATGCGCCCGCCGCACTCGCCGCCGAGCTCGCCGATGCCGTCGACGACGAGCCGCCGCTTCTGGCCCGCGACGGGGGCTTCGTGCGCAAGGGCCACGATGCCGCCCTCGACGCCGAGCGTGCCCTCGCCACCGAGACCCGCGGCGTCGTCGCCGCGCTCCAGCAGCGGCTGATCGACGAGACCGACGTCCGCTCGCTGAAGATCCGCCACAACGGTGTCCTCGGCTACTTCGTCGAGGTCCCCGCCGGCCACGGCGGCAAGCTCCTCGAGCCGCCGCATCGCGACACCTTCATCCACCGCCAGACGCTGGCCAGCGCCATGCGCTTCACCACGGCCGAGCTCGCCGAGCTCGAGGGCCGCATCGCGCGGGCCCACGATGCCGCGCTCGCCATCGAGGCGGCGATCTTCACCCGCCTCTGCGCCGCCGTCGCGGCCGAGCAGGAGCGGCTGCGCGCCATCTCCGACGCCCTCGCCGAGCTCGACGTGGCGACCGCCCTCGCGCACCTCGCCATGACCCGCAACTTCTGCCGGCCCACCATCGACGACAGCCTCGCCTTCTGCATCGAGGGCGGCCGCCATCCGGTGGTCGAATCCAACGTGCGGGCCCGGCACGAGGTCTTCGTCGAGAACGGCTGCGACCTCACCGGCGGCGCGCTCTGGCTCGTCACCGGCCCCAACATGGGCGGCAAGTCCACCTTCCTGCGCCAGAACGCGCTCATCGCCATCCTCGCGCAGATGGGCAGCTACGTGCCCGCCTCGGTCGCCCACATCGGCGTCGTCGACCGGGTCTTCTCGCGCGTCG
>JAEYZJ010000126.1 GCA_023430705.1 Pseudomonadota bacterium
CGCTCGATCTCGCCGCGCACCGACTCGAAGTAGACATCGGCCGCGCGGGATCCGGTGCTGCCGCTCTCGCGGATGCGATGGACTCCGAGCTTGCCGGTGACCACGTGCTCGCGTCCGGCAAAGAAGACGTAGGCGCAGGCCGAGTAGCAGTGGTAGCCGCTGGGCACGGCCGTGCTGAAGCCGAAGCGACGGACGCTGGCAGCAACCGCCAGCGCGGAGTCGACCTCGCCGCCCTTGCTGCGCAGCACGAGGAGCTTGGCCTCGGGCCGGGCGAGCATGGCGCGGCGGAAGTCGGCCAGCGTCGAGAGCACGAAGCTGCCGTCGAAAAGGATGTAGTCCGGGCTGTCGGAGACGACGAACGAACCGAAACGCTGGGGCGCGGCGCTGGCAGGCGCCAGGGACAAGACAGACACGACAACTGCCGCAACCAGCGACAAGATGAGTTTCAAGCGAGCGATCCCGTTAATAAATGGTTACCAATAACAGCGGGGATGCCAGCACGGCCGCGCAGGCTCGGCAAGGCGGCAGATTAAGGAATAGTTAACCGTATGGCCCTTGCACGGAAACGGAGCTTGTTGCAGCCCAGACTGACCTTGCCGTTAGTGCCGAACCGAAAAGATCAGGCGCTTGAGTTGCTTGGGCCTTAGGCGGGCTCGGCGCCGCGGTGGCCCGAGACTTCGGCGCCGGCGTTCCGCTCCAGCGTCAGCAGTTGCAGCGAGCAGGCCACGATGACGGCTCCCATCACGGCGTAGGCGATCTGGAAGTCGACGACGCCGAGCTCGGGGGCGCCCCGCCACATCTGGCTGAGGTTGAGGCAGCCGGCGGCCACGGCGACGCCGAACACCATCGAGAGCTGCTGCGACATGCTGGAGATGGTGGTGGCAGAGCTGCGCTGGCCCGAGTCCACATCGGCGAAGGCGAGGGTCGCGAGGGCGGTAAACTGCATCGAGCGCGTAGCGCCCGCGATGAAGAGGACGACGGCCGTCAGGAGGTAAGGAACCTGCGGGCCGACGAAGCCGCAGGCGACGACGGAGAGGCCGGCGAGCACGCCATTGACGGTGAGGATGCTCCGGAAACCGAACCGACGCAGGGCCGGGGTGGTCACCGACTTTATGACGAGGTTGCCGAGGAAGTAGACCAGCACCAGCCCGCCCGCGCTCAGCGCATCCATGCCGTAGGCCACCTGGAACATCAGGGGGAGCAGGAAGGGCGTGGCGTTGATGGCGGTCCTGAGGATGGCGCCGGCCTTGGCGTCGGTGGCGGCGAAGGTCCGGATGCGCAGCGTCCGGAGGTCGATGAGGGGATGCTCGACCCGCAGCAGCCAGGCTACGGCGGCGGCGCCGACGGCGAAGCCCGCGACGATCAGCGCACCGGCGACCCAGGCCGGCAGCGTGCCCTGCACGAGCGCATCGAAGCCATAGAGCAGGCAGCCGAGGGTGACGCCGGTAAGGACGAACCCCGGGGCATCGAAGGGTCGGTTCCGAAACTCGGTGTCGGGGGGGACGATGGCGTAGACCAGCACCATGCCGACGATACCGAGCGGGATGTTGATCCAGAAGTTCCAGTGCCAGGAGATGAACTCGGTAATGAAGCCGCCGAGGGCGGGGCCGATCACCGGCGCGAACAGGGCCGGCCAGATGGTCAGCCCGATGGCGGGAACGATCTCGGACTTGGCGGCCGTGCGCAGCACGATGATGCGGCCGACCGGGAACAGGACGGAACTGCCCGCTCCCTGCAACGCGCGCGCGAGAGCGAACTGGCCGAGGTCCTGCGCGAGGCCGCAGCCGATCGAGGTGAGCGTGAAGACGGCGATGGCGGCGAGGAAGACGCGGCGCGCTCCGAACCGGTCCGACAGCCAGGCGGCGGCGGGGATGCAGACGGCGACCGCCAGCATGTAGATGGTGACACCCAGGCTCATCTCGAGCGTCTGCACGCCGAAGTCGCTGGCCATCCGGGGCAGGGCGGTGACGATGATCACGCCATCCAGGAACTGCATGAACAGGGTGGCGGCAACGACGAGGGCGACGTTGCGGGCGTGCGGGCTGAGGGGGGTGGACATCGTCGGCCGGGTGCGGGGAAATCTGGTATGGTACCTATACACGCCCCCTTGGGAGCGGGGATATCGGCGATTGGGATGATGCTGACAAAATCGGGTCGTGGTGTCGCCTAGGCTCCTCATATCGAAAGAGGAGAAAGCAAATGAGCAACCCACATCCGCGCGGCATCTGCACCGTGGCCTATACCTCCAACGACCATGAAGGCGCAAAGGAGTGGTTCACGAAGCTGCTCGGCGTCGCGCCCTATTTCGACAGGCCCGGATATGCCGAGTTCCGCTTCGGCGACTACCAGCACGAGCTCGGCCTGATGGACGGCAAGTTTGCCGGCTATCTCGGCGGCGAGGTGGTGCCCCCCGACGGCCGGGCCGGAGCGATGGTGTACTGGCACGTCGACGACGTGGAAGCGATGGTCGCCCATGCGGTGGCGCTGGGCGCGAAGGTTCATCACCCGGTGCGGCAGTTCCAGCCGGACAGCGACTTCGTCGGCGGAACGGTTGTCGATCCGTTCGGCAACGTGCTCGGCTTCATGCACAACCCGCACTATCTCGAGGTGCTGGCGGCGCGCTGAGCGAGCGCGGCGAGGGCGGCCCGATCGGGCGGGCTAGCCCTTCACAGCGCCCGCAGTCATCCCCGCAACGATCTGCCGGTTGAAGAACAGGTAGACGATCAGCGGCGGGATGGTGATCAGCAGGATGTTCATGAACAGCAGGTTGTAGGACGTGCTGAACTGGCTCTGGAAGTTGTAGAGCGTCAGCTGCACCGTCACGTTGTCCTTGCCCGGCAGGTAGTAGAGCGGGTTGGTGAAGTCGTTGAAGATGGCGACCGACTGCACCACGATGAGGGTGACGACCACCGGCTTCAGCAGGGGCAGCACGACCTGGAAGAAGAGCCGCAGCGGCCCGGCGCCGTCGATGATCGCGGCCTCGTCGAGTTCGCGGGGAATGGTGGCGATGAAGGCGCGGAACAGCAGTACGGAGAAGCTGAGGCCGTAGGCGACCTCGATGAGCACCAGCCCGTGCAGCGTCTTGAACAGGCCGATCGACTGCATGACCCAGATGGTGGGGACCACCGCAGGCGGAATGATCAGCCCGGCGAGGACGAAGAAGTTGACCACTGGCGTCCAGCGCGACCCGGCGTTGCGCTGGAGCACGAACCCCACCATGGCGCCGAAGACGACGAGCAGCGTGACGCTGGTGACAGTCAGGATGGTCGAGTTCACGAAAGCGGTGACGAGCATGTAGTCGCGGGTCTGGACGACCTGCACGAGATTGTCCCACAGGTGCCATTCGGTCGGCCAGTCGAACGAGCGCGTCGAGGCTTGCTTGCGGTCCTTGACGGCGGTGAGGACGATGAAGGCGAAGGGGACGATGAAGATGAAGAAGGTGGCGACGATGGCCGCGCCGCCCACGAGGTAGCGCCGCAGGGTGTTGTTCATCGCTCGATCTCCCTGCGGTTGAGGTACATCGAGAGCGGCACGATGATCATGGCGACAAGCGCGAACAGCACGACGTTTCCGGCGGTCGAGAGACCGTAGAAGCCGGCCTGGTACTGCTTGTAGATGACCGAGGCGATGACGTCGGAGGTGAAGCCGGGGCCGCCGCGGGTCATGGCCCAGATGAGATCGAAGGACCTGAGGCCGCCGATCAGCGAGAGGATGACGACCGTCACCGTTGCCGGATGGAGCAGGGGCAGGGTGATGGACCAGAAGTTCTGCCAGGGACTGGCGCCATCGATGCGGGCGGCCTCGAAATAGTCCTGCGGGATGGAGACGACGCCGGCCATGTAGATGACGGTGGCGAGGCCGACACCCTTCCAGACATCGACAAGGGCGACCGAGTAGAGAGCGAAGCGCGGGTCGGTCAGCCAGCCCGGACCCTTGATGCCGAAGATCGCCAGCGTTTCGTTGATCACGCCCTGGGTCGGGTGCATCAGCGCCACGAAGGCGATGCCGACGCCGACGGTCGAAACGAGGACCGGGAAGAAGATCACGGCCCGCAGGTAGCCCCGGCCGATGATGTCGGACGTGAGGAGCAGGGCCAGCATCATGCCGAGCACGACCTTCAGGCCGGACGTCACCACGCCGTAGATCAGGGTGTTGATGAGTCCCTGGACGAGGAACGGCTCCTTGAAGAACTGCACAAAGTTCGCAAGCCCGATGAACTGGGCCTCGAACAGGGTCCATCGCGTGAGGCTGAAGAACAGCGAGGCGATGGTGGGCAGGGTGAAGAGGACGCTGAAGACGATGGCGGCCGGCAGGTAGAACCATGTGGGATAGGCGGAGGCCGGCTTGCGGCGGCGGCGTGGCGCGGCCGCGACAATCCCGGGTTCCTCGTCTGCGCGTGCCGCCAGGCTCATATAGCGTTCTCCAGTCAAGGCCGCGTCCGCGAATGCGGGCGCGGCGGATTGCGGCAACTGGGCGTCAGTCCCAGTTCAGACCGAGCTGCTGGGCCTGCTTCCGGACGTCCTCGTCGTAGAGGGCGGCAGCGTCGGCGGCGGAGCGGATGCCCGAGCCGACCTCGACGGTGATCTGCTCGAGGGCCGGCCCCTTGATCGGGGAGAGGAACTCGAGTGCCGGGGCGGTGGCGCCATCCTTCTGGAAGTAGGGCAGGAGGTCCGAGACGGCGGCCGGAACGTCGGCGGGAAGCTCGCAGCCCTTGATCAGGTACGGCCCGGTGGCGCCGTTGGCGCCGCTGCGGGCGTCACAGCCCTTGGTGCTGGCAATGAACGCGACGAACTTCTTGGCTTCCTCGGGATGCTCGGTGGTCCTGGAGATGTAGACTGCTGCAGGCATCCACACGGTGAGGCCGTTCTTTGCGGCGTCGTCGCCGGGAATGGCGAAGAAGCCGACATCGTTGAGATTGTCCGGATAGTCTTGGGCAATCCCGCCGATGGCGAAGGTCAGCATGGGATAGTGAGCGCCTTCGCCGGTCGCGACCATGCGGACGCCGTCGGCGAAGAGGGCCGAGGCGTAATCCTCGTTGAGGTAGCCGGCCTTGAACACTTGCTCGCCGCGCTCGAAGCCCTTCATGGCTGCGGGGGTGGTCGCGTACTTGGCCTTGCCGGCGGTGTACTCGGCGGCAAAGTCGGGCACGGCTGCCTGCACATTGTAGAAGTCGCCGAGGACGAACAGCTGGCTGGTCCAGGTGTCGCCGAAGGTCTGGATTACGGGCGCCTTGCCGGCGGCCTTGATCTTCTCGTTGTTGGCCATGAACTCGTCCCAGGTCCTGGGCACGGAAAGACCGAGTTCGGCATAGATCGGCTTGTTGTAGAGGATGCCGCCGCCCATGGCCGCTTCCTCGGGGGCGCCGTAGATGCGTCCGTCGGTGGCGGTGACGACGGGCTTGAAGGAGTCGATCACGTTGGCCTGGAAGGGCTCGTCGGTGAGATCGAGCATCGTCTGGGTCGGATTGAGCGCCTGGAAGAGCGAGCCGGCATTGTAACGGAACACGTCGGTCATCTCGCCGGTGGCGAGACGGGTCTTGACGATGTTGTCGCCCTCGCCGCCGCCGGGACGGGTTTCGATGTCGATCCTGATGCCCGGGTTCTCGGCCTCGAATGCGGCCTTGA
>JAEYZJ010000140.1 GCA_023430705.1 Pseudomonadota bacterium
CTGCAGCATAGACACCGGGAACGGTGGTCATCTTCATGCCGTCGACCACGACCACGGGTCCGGCCGGGCTCTCCTCCATGAGGCAGCCGAGCTCGGCTGCGATGGTGCTGTTGTGCCGGGTCGGCGCGCCGATATAGAACGCGTCGAGCGGCACCATCCGGCCATCCTCGAGTTCCACCGCCGACAGGTCCGTCCCCGCCCCGTGCAGCGCCCTGACCGGGACGGGCTCCAGCGCCACCCCGCGCCTTTCGAGCGCGGCGCGCGCCTCGTCGTCGAGCGGCTGGCCATCGAGGAAGAAGGTCGTCGGCCCCCACTCCGAGATCAGCTGCGCCTGGTGCGGGGAACGCGTTTGCATGTTGAGGACGCCGAGCCGCCGGTCGCTGAACTCGTATCCGTGGCAGTAGGGACAGTGGATGACCGACGCCCCCCAGCGCTCGCGGAGGCCGGGCAGCTCGGGCAGGATGTCGCAGATGCCGTAGGCGAGGACGAGCTTGCGCCCCTCGATGGTCTCGCCGCCGGCGAGCCTTGCCGCGAACGCACCGTTCCGCCCCGACACGGCGGTCGCCGTGCCGGCGATGAACGTGACCGTGGGATAGGCCCCGACCTGCTGCCGGGCGGTCGCCAGCATCTGCGCCGGGGAACTGCCGTCGTGAGCGAGGAAGCCGTGCGAATGCGCCGCGAAGCGGTTGCGCGGCAGCCCGGCATCGATGATCGCGACCGACCGGCGCGCCCGCGCGATGTAGGTGGCGGCGGCGAGCCCGGCGAAGCTGCCGCCCACGATGATGGCGTCATGAAGCATGTGCGTGATCCAGGTGCTGGCGGTTGCCGCCGATATCGGCGGCGAGCCGGGCGAGGGTGACGTCGCCGAAGCGGCTGAGCAGGAGCGCCTCGGCCTCGTCGAAGCTGGAGCCGAGCGCCCGGTTGACCGCCTGCTCGACGAGGCAGCCCGGCATCTCCGTGCGGTTGCCGAGCGCCAGCAGGGCCGGCGAGCCCAGCGCCGCGTAGATGTCGCGCAGCGTGATTCCGGCGGGATCACGCGCCAGGACCCAGCCGCCGCCATGTCCCTTTTCGGAGCGCACGATGCCCGCCTCGCGCAAGCCCGCCATGGTGCGGCGGGCAACCACGGGGTTGGTGTTCATTACCCGGCCCATGACGTCCGAGGTCACCGGACCGTCCGGGTCGGCCATGTGGAGCAGGACGTGGAGCACGCCCGAGAGTCGGCTGTCGCGTTTCATGTAACTTCATATGTTGCGTGAGTTGTCGCGTGTCAAGTCCGCCGCGAAACGGTGACTTGAAACGGGCCGTGGTCACACCCATGTTACCGCGGCCCAGCGCGACACACCCGAGACCAAGGACAGATCATGCCCCTTACCTCGACTGCCGCGACCACTACCCGTATGCCCGCCGGCATTGCCGGCACGGTGATCACTCCCGATCATCCCGACTACGACCAGGCCCGCAACGTCACCTATGGCGACAAGCTCAGGCGCCCCGGGCTGATCGTCCGCGTCGCCGGCCCGGCCGATATTGCCTCCGCCATCGCCCATGCCCGCGACAACGGGCTGGACCTCGCCATCAGGAGCGGCGGCCACAGCGGCGCCGGCTTCTCCAGCACCGAGGGCGGGCTCGTCATCGACGTGCGCGACCTGCGGGGGATCGACATCGACCCCGAGGCGAGGACCGTGTGGGCCGGCGCCGGCGTCACCGCCGTGGAACTGACCAGGGCGCTGGAGCCGGACCAGCTGATCGTCGGCTTCGGCGACGTCGGCACGGTCGGCGTGAGCGGCATCACGCTCGGCGGCGGCGTCGGCTACCTGTCGCGCAAGCACGGGCTCACCGTCGATTCCCTGCTCGCCGCCGAGATCGTGACTGCCGACGGCAAGCTGCTGCTTGCCGATGCCGACAACCACCCGGACCTGTTCTGGGCCCTGCGCGGCGGCGGCGGCAATTTCGGCGTCGTCACCCGGCTGAAGTACCGGTTGCATCCGCTCCCCGCCTTCACCGGCGGCATGCTGCTGCTGCCGGCGACCGCCCAGACCATCGCCGGTTTCGTCAAGGCCCAGCGCGAGGCGCCCGAGGAGCTGTCCTCGATCGCCAACGTGATGCCGGCGCCGCCCATGCCGTTCCTGCCGCCCGAGGCGCACGGCCAGACGGTGATCATGGCGATGCTCGCCTTCGCCGGCGACGACGCGGCGGCCGAGGCCGCGCTCGCGCCGTTCCGCGCGCTCGCGACGCCGCTCGCCGACATGGTCAAGCCCGGGCCCTATGCCGGCATGTATCCGCCGGAGGATCCGGGCTACCACCCCACGGCCGTGTCGATGAACCAGCTGCTGCACGATATCGGCACCGACGAGGCCGAGACCATCCTCGGCTACCTCGCGGAGTCCGACGCCGCGCTGCGGGTGTGCCAGATCCGCGTGCTCGGCGGCGCCGTCGCCCGCGTGCCGGTGGAGGCCACGGCCTATCCGCACCGGCACAGCCCGATCATGGTCAACTACGCCGCCTTCTACAGCGGCGCCGACGACCGGCCCGCCAAGCTCGCCTGGCTCCAGGACTTTGCCAAGGCGATGCACCAGGGCGACGACGGGGCCTATGTCAACTTCGTCAACGACGAGGGTCCGGAGCGGGTCAAGGCCGCCTATGCTTATCCCGGCGCGACCTGGGACCGGCTGCGCAAGGTCAAGCGCCGCTACGATCCGGAGAACGTCTTCCGGCTGAACCAGAACATCCCGCCGGCGTGAGACCGCCGGGGCCGGCCGCCACGCCCGCGGCGGTCGGCCAGGCACTCGTCACCGGCAGGAGACTGGCGCAAGCGCCGACGCCTGACTATGGTCGCCGCTTCGATCGGCCGCTCGGCAGCGAGCGGCCGGACTCATTTTCAGTCCGACCCGCATGACCACCTCCCCTGCCCCGGCCAGCCCGCTCAGCGCGGTGATGAACCGGCCCTACCTGATCCTCGTCCTCACCAACATCTTCTGGGGAGGCAATGTCGTCGCCGGCAAGCTGGCCGTCGGCCACATCGACGCGCACTCGCTGATGATCCTGCGCTGGACCGGCGCGCTGCTGCTGGTCCTGCCTTTCGCGATCGGCCCGCTGAAGCGCGACTGGCCGGTGATCAGGGCCAGGTGGTGGCTCTATCTCTTCTACGGCGCGGTGGGCTACGCGACCTTCAACGTCTTCGTCTACGTGGCCGCGTACTACACCTCGGGCGTCAACATCGCGCTCGAGCAGGCGAGCATCAACATCGTCGTCATCGTGCTCAATTTCATCCTGTTCCGCACGCGGGTGACCGCGCTGCAGCTGCTCGGCGTCGTCATCACCGTGGTCGGCGTCGCCACCATTGCGACGCATGGCGAGCTGGGGCGCATCCTGCAGCTCGACGTGAACCTGGGCGACCTGCTCGTGATGCTCGCCTGCTGCGCCTACGCGGTCTATTCGATCACGCTGCGCTGGCGCCCGCAGACGCACTGGCTGAGCTTTCTGAGCGCGACTTTCGTGGGCGCCATCATCGCGTCCTTCGCCTACCAGGCCGGCCTCGGCAACGGACCCGCCTCGCTGGCCGCCAACTTTGCCTCCATCGACACGCAGGGCTGGCTGATCGCGGCCTATGCGGCGTTCTTCCCCTCGGTCCTGTCGCAGATGCTCTATGTGCGGGGCGTCGAGCTGATCGGCTCGAACCGGGCCAGCCTGTTCATCAACCTGATCCCGCTGTTCGGCACGCTCGGCTCCGTCGTCCTGCTCGGCGAGAGCCTGTCGCTGTTCCACATCTACGCCGCGGCGCTGATCGCTGCCGGGCTGGTGCTCGCCGAATGGAGCGCCCGGCGCGTCGAGATCAGCGGCCAGCCCGGCTGACGCGAGAGCATCCGGACCGAACCTCGACGGACCCGCGATCCCATCGCGGGGCCGTTCGCTTTTGCTCCTGACAGGCTCTGTCAGCACCGTCGGCGAAGGTCCCTTGCAGCAGCAGGTGCTGCCAGGGAGTTCCGCGAAATGGACCGTCGATCTTTCATCACAGCCGCTGGAGCGCTCGTTCTCGCCACCCAGACCCACGCCTTCGGAGCAAACGCCATGACCGACTTCACCGACTACAGGCTCGCCATCCCCGACGCCGATCTCGACGACCTGATGGCCCGCCTCCGGTCGGCCCGCTGGCCCGTCGAGGTCGCTCCCGACACCGAGGCGCGCGGCATCAGCGGCCGCGCCCTGCGCCGCCTCGCCGAGCACTGGTCGGGCCCCTTCGACTGGCGGGCCGAGGAAGCCGCGATCAACCACCACGACCAGGTGATGGTGGCGCACGAGGGGGTGCTGATGCACGCCTTTCACATCCGCTCGAAACACCCCGAGGCGATCCCGCTCGTCCTCTGCCACGGCTGGCCGAGCTCGGGCGTCGAGTACCTCAAGCTCGTTGGGCCGCTGACCGACCCGACGGCATTCGGCGGTACGCCGGCCGATGCCTTCCATCTCGTGATCCCGACCATGCCGGGCTTCGGCCTCTCCCCGCCCCCCGCGGTCGCCGGCTGGAATGCCGGCAAGACGGTCGCGGCGATCACCGCGCTCCTCGACCATCTGGGCTACCGGCGCTTCGCCCTGCACGGCACCGACATGGGCTCGGACATCGTCTCCAGGCTCGACGTCGCCAATCCGGGCCGCGCCATCGGCATCCACGTCGGCACCGACCTCGACAGCGTCATCGCGGTCGCCTCGTTCATGGGTGGCGGCGCGGCCGAGAGCCCGCACCTCAGCGAGGCGCAGAAGGAGCGGGTAAGGCAGTTGCTGGCCGCGGCCCAGGCCCGCAGCGGCTACATCGCCATCCAGTCGACGCGGCCCAAGACGCTGGGCTATGCGCTCAACGACTCGCCGCTGGGGCAGCTGGCCTGGATCGGCGAGAAGTTCGCCGCCTGGACCGATGCCAGAAAGCCCACGGTGGAGGAGGCGGTCGACGTCGACCAGTTCCTCACCAATGCCAGCCTCTACTGGTTCGGCGGCGGCGGCGCCGGCTCCGCCAATGCCCTCTACGAGGCCTTCCAGGCGATGGACTGGGCTCCGCCGAGCGACACCCCCAACGGCGTCGCGGTGTTCGGCGCCGATGAACTGGTGCGGCTGCTGTTCGATCCTGAGCACAGGATCGCCCACTGGACCGAGTTCGACGTAGGCGGGCATTTCCCGGCGATGGAGCAGCCAGCGCTATTGGCTCAGGACCTGCGCGATTTCTTCCGGCCGCTGCGGGCGTAAGCGAGACCGCTGGGCGACCGGGCTAGTCCGGCTACCCCTGAAGCAGCCGCGCCGACGCCTCGTCGGCCGGCAGGAAAGCTTCGATGACGAGTTCCGACAGCGTAATCTCGGTCGGCGTGCCGAACACGGTGGTGGTGGAGATGAAGTTCGCCACCCCGTTTGGCAGCTGGATACGCAACGGCACGAAGACCCCGCCGTGCTCGTCATGCCCCTCATGGCCCGGCGGGATTCCCGCCAGGTCGCGCAGTTCATCGATCAGCTCGGCTATGGCTGGATCGTCGCTCGCTTCGAGCTGGGCGCCGAGCCGGCGCATCAAGTCGCGCGACCACTCCTCGTAGTTGAGAATCAGCCGGCCGATCCCGCGCGGATGCAGGCTCGCCCTGAGCACGTTCAGCGGCGGCTCGAGCAGAGTCCTGTCCTCCACCGCATCGAACAGGGGCGTCACCGCGGCATTGGCGGAAACGAGGTTCCAGCGCTGGTCCACCGCCACGGCCGGGAACGGCTCGTAGGCCTTGAGTACGCGGTCGACGACGGCACGCGCTGCAGCCAGATCCGGGTGGTCCAGCCGGCGCTCGCGATAGACCGGCGCGTAGCCCGCCGCCAGCAGCATCAGGTTCCGCACCCGCAGTGGCACGCCGAGGCCGGCGGCGATGCGCAGCACGACTTCACGGCTCGGGATGGACCGGCCGCTCTCGATGAAGCTCAGGTGCTTCTGGCTGAGGTCGATATCGAGCGCGAGGGCGAGCTGGCTGTAGCGCCGATGCTGGCGCCAGTCGCGAATGTAGTCGCCGATGGACCGATCCGAAGAGATGGCTTGCGTGGTCATGGCACGTATCTAGCCCACCGTGGCGTGGTTTCAATTACCTCGAGCTTAATCGACCGGGGCACCGCCGCGGTACAAGTGTGTCGCCGTCAACTTGAGAGACGGAGACATCAGATGCAGATCACCCTTCTTCGCTTTGCCCTCTGCGCCGATGCCGCGGCCACAGCGGCTACCGGCCTGCTGATGGCCGGCGCGGCCGGAATGCTCGCGCAGATCACCGGGATTCCCGCCGCGTTCAGCCTGCCGGTGGGCCTCAGCCTCGTCGCCTTCGCAGCCTTTGTCGGCTGGGTCGGCTGGCGCGCGCAGACCTCGCGCCCGCTGGCGATGCTGGTGATTGCGGTCAATGCGCTGTGGGTCGTGGGAAGCATCGTCGTGCTGGTCGCCGCGCTGTTCCCGCTCACCTTGCTCGGCACCGCATTCGTCCTGGTGCAGGCAGTGGCGGTGGGGGCGCTCGCCCTGCTCCAGCAGGCCGGTCTCGCAATGGCAGGCCGGCGCGCCCTCGCCTGAGCATCCTCCCGGGGCAGGTGGAGCTCCAATCGCGCTGGGGTCGCAAACGGTTCCGCTGGTCCCGACGGAGAAGGGGCACCGGTGTTGCTGCCACCGGCGCCCCGTTTTCGGCATGGAGCGCAATCGAAAGGGAAGGAAACCTCCCGGAACGCGCTCTAGTTGAAGGTGACCACCTTGGCCTGGTTGACGCCCGGCAGGGCGGCAATCTCCTTGAGCTGCTCCGCTGTCACCGTGCCGTCGATCGAGAGCAGCGCGATGGCGTCGCCGCCGACCTCGGCGCGGCCGAGGTTGAAGTTGGCGATGTTGATGCCGAGGTTGCCCAGCAGCGTCCCGAGCCGGCCGATATGGCCCGGCTTGTCCTCGTTGGTGACGTAGAGCATCGAGGGGGTGAGCTCGGCATCCATGTTGATGTTCTTGACCTGGATGATGCGCGGCTTGCCGTTGGCGAAGATGGTGCCGGCAACGCCCCGCTCCTGCCGCTCGGTGATGACGGTGAGGCGGACGTAGCCCTCGTAGGCGCCCTGCTGGTCGCGGGTGATGATCTCGACATTGATGCCGCGATCCTTGGCGACCTGCGGAGCCGAGACCATGTTCACCTCGGCCACCTGCGGCTTCAGCACGCCGTTGATGGCGGCTGCCGTCATCGGCCGGGTGTTGAGCGCGGCGACATTGCCCTCGTACTCGATGCGGATGCCCTTGATCGAGGTCTCGGTCAGCTGGCCGGCGAACGAGCCCAGCGCCTCGGCGAGCCTCACCCACGGGGTCAGCCGCGGGGCTTCCTCGGCCGAGATCGAGGGGAAGTTGAGCGCGTTGGTGATCTCGCCGGTGTTGAGATAGGCCGAGATCTGCTCGGCGACCTGCAGCGCGACGTTCTCCTGCGCCTCCGTCGTCGAAGCCCCCAGGTGCGGCGTCGCGATGAAATTGTCGAGCTCGAACAGCGGATTGTCGATCGCCGGCTCCTCGACGAAGACGTCGAACGCCGCGCCCGCCACCTTGCCCGACTTCAGCGCGTCGTAGAGCGCCGCCTCGTCGACGAGGCCGCCGCGGGCGCAGTTGATGATGCGCACGCCGTCCTTCATCTTCGCGATGGCTTCGGCATTGATGATGTTGCGGGTCGCATCGATCAGCGGCGTGTGCAGCGTGATGAAGTCGGCCCGGCGCAGCAGGTCGTCCAGCTCGACCTTTTCGACGCCGATCGCCTGGGCGCGTTCGGGGGTGAGGAACGGATCGTAGGCGATCACCTTCATCTTGAGGCCCTGCGCGCGGTCGGCGACGATCGAGCCGATATTGCCCGCCCCGATGAGACCGAGGGTCTTGCTGGTGACCTCGACGCCCATGAAGCGGTTCTTCTCCCACTTCGACGCCTTGGTCGAGGCATCGGCCTCGGGCAGCTGGCGGGCCAGCGCGAACATCATGGCGATGGCATGTTCGGCGGTGGTGATCGAGTTGCCGAACGGGGTGTTCATCACGATGATGCCCGCCTTGGTGGCGGCGGGGATATCGACGTTGTCGACGCCGATGCCGGCGCGGCCGATGACCTTGAGGTTCTTGGCTGCGCTCAGGATCTTCTCGGTGACCTTGGTCGCCGAGCGGATCGCGAGGCCATCGTACTGGCCGATCACCTCGTAGAGCTTGTCCTTGTCCTTGCCGAGGTCCGGCAGGTAGTCGACCTCGATATTGTTGTCCTTGAAGATCTGGACGGCGGTCTTCGACAGCTTGTCCGAGACGAGAACCTTGGGCATGGCGCCCTCCATGATGAGTTCGGCCATCGGGCCGGTGAAAAAGTCAGAAACTGGCGCGTGGGGCTCACCCCCTTCCCATCCTCCCCCGTCGAGGGGGAGGTGCCGTTCTGTGAGTGGGGCGCCAACTGGCCACATTCACCGGCGGGACACCCTCCCCCTGACGGGGAGGGTTGGGGACGGGTGCGCGGCGCGCTCGAACTAGGCCGCGGCCTTGGAGAGCGCGGTTTTCTCGGCGGCGAAGGCGTAATCGAGCCAAGGCAGCAGGGCCTCGACATTGGCCGTGTCGACGGTCGAACCGGTCCAGATGCGCAGGCCCGTCGGCGCGTCGCGATAGCCCCCGATGTCGTAGGCCACGCCGGCCTTGTCGAGCCGCGACACGATCGCCTTGGCGAAGGCCGCCTGCGCCTCGTCGGAGAGCGCGGTGATCTCCGGGTCCTTGATCACGAGGCAGACCGAGGTGTTCGACCGCTCGGCCTCGTTCCTGGCGAGGAACGCCGCCCAGTCGGACTGCGCCACCCAGTCGGCGATAGCCTTGAAGTTCGCATCGGCACGGGCCTGCATGGCCTTGAGGCCGCCGATCGACTTGCCCCACTCCATCGCATCGACGGCGTCCTCGATGCACAGCATCGACACGGTGTTGATGGTGGCGCCTTCGAAGATGTCGGCCATGAGCTTGCCGCCCTTGGTGAGGCGGAAGATCTTGGGCAGCGGCCGATCCGGCTTGAAGGTCTCGAGCCGCTCGACCGCGCGGGGCGACAGGATCAGCACGCCGTGCGCGGCCTCGCCGCCGAGCGCCTTCTGCCACGAGAAGGTGACCACATCGAGCTTGGTAAAGTCGAGGTTCTGCGCGAAGGCGGCCGAGGTCGCGTCGCAGATGGTGAGGCCCTTGCGGTCGGCCGGGATCCAGTCCGCGTTCGGCACGC
This sequence comes from Pseudomonadota bacterium, assembly GCA_023430705.1. GTDB lineage: Bacteria > Pseudomonadota > Alphaproteobacteria > Rhizobiales > Devosiaceae > Devosia_A. The sequence goes on from JAEYZJ010000140.1 coordinate 9,228, forward strand.
GGACGCCCGAGGTGGTGCCGTTCCAGGTGAAGACGACGTCGTTGTCGAAGTTCACTTCATTGAGGTTCGGCAGCTCGCCGTAGGGCGCCTTGAGGATGCGGACATTGTCGAGCTTGAGCTGCTTCTGCACATCGGTGACCCAGCCCTCGCCGAACGATTCCCAGGCGAGCATGTCGACGCCGCGGGCGCCGAGCATCGACCAGAGCGCCATTTCCACGGCGCCGGTATCGGAAGCGGGCACGATGCCGATCAGGTAGTCGGCCGGAACCTCGAGCAGCTCACGCGTCAGCGCGATGGCCTTCTCGATGCGCGCCTTGGCGGGCTTGGCGCGGTGCGAGCGGCCAACCAGCGCGTTGGCGAGCACTTCCACCGTCCAGCCAGGACGCTTGGCACAGGGGCCCGACGAAAAATTCGGATTGGCCGGTTTCACCGCCGGCGCGGTCAGGGGCATATCAGCCATGAGCGACCCTCCCAGGTCGAAAGCCTCACGTTAGGGTGAGGTGTCCTGGGACGGGCTGATACTCCCGCGATGCCGGCGGCGTCAATGGCCCCCGGATGAGACGTTGGTGGCAGGCTCGGCATCCCACGCACGGTCGTAGCGTTTTTCGAGGCGGAACATGCCTTCCTCGAGCGGGGCGTTCGCATCGGCGGGCCGGTCCGGGTCGGCATCGCGATAATACTCGACGATGTGGAAACCGCAGACGTTGACGTAGAAGTGGATGTTGCGCTTCTCGAAATAGGGCGTGTGGGTCGTCCAGACCCTCGTTTCCGGGTAGCGCGCCTCGATGGCGCGCCAGGCCCGGCGGCCGATGCCGCGACCGATCTCTTCGGCCCGCACGAAGAAGAGCTCGAGCCCGTTGTGCCGGGTGGTGGCGTCTATGGTGACAACCGCCCCACCCACCCACCGGCCGTTCTCGATGATCTTGAGAACGACCGCGCCCGGGCGATTGAGCGACTCGTTCACCTCCTCGTCCGACGGGATCGGTTCGTCACCGGCCGACCCGAGTGTCTCCCTGACGGCGATGGCGAAGGACGCCTGCAGGTCCTGCCGGAAGCGGGCAAACTCCGCTTCGGTAGCAACTTCGAGGGTGATGGGGTCCGGCAGGGTCGGGGCTTGTGCGGTCACGTCGTGCTCCACGGCTCGGGCCCTGCAGCCTGAACGCCGGCGGTCCGGTCGCGGTTGCCGCAGCGCGCCGGCGCAGGAATCGGCGTCCGTTTTGCCGGGCTGCTCCTTTCCGGAAATGCAAACCAACGGTGCGGGCCGTCAATAGACGACTATTTCAGTAGACTAAGTTGTATATCGGCGGTGAAGCGCTAGCCTCTTGAGACGTTCGGAAGCCGGACGAAGAAATCAGGAGGCAGCGTTGGTTCGCTCCATTTTCACAGTCGACCGCCGCACGGCGCTGAAGGGTCTTGCCGGCGTCCTGCTGGCGAGCGCCGTCCATGTCCCTGCCCTGGCGCAGGAAACTCCCGTCACGGGCGGGACGCTCATCTATCTCGAGCAGCAGGCGCACACCAACCTCTACCCCCCGGCGGGCGGGTTCTACCCGAACGGCGGCGTGCTCAACCAGATCACCGACAAGCTGACCTACCAGAACCCCGAGACGCTCGAGATCGAGCCCTGGCTGGCCGAGAGCTGGGAGATCAACGACACCGCGACCGAGTACACCTTCAGGCTGCGTCCGGGCATCACCTTCTCCGACGGCACGCCGCTCGACGCGCGGGTCGTGGCGCTGAACTACGACACCTACGGCCTCGGCAACAAGGAGCTGAAATACCCGGTCTCGGAAGTGATCAACAACTACGAGCGCGCCGAGGTCATCGACGCGCTGACCGTGAAGTTCCACTTCCGGCACCCCTCGCCCGGCTTCCTGCAGGGCACCTCCGTGATCGGCTCTGGCATCGTCTCGGAGGCGACCCTCGCCCGCCCCTATGACGAGCTCGGCGACGCCACCAGGATCATCGGCTCGGGCCCGTTCGTGGTCGAGAGCGAGAACCTGGGCAAGGAGCTGAACCTCAAGGTCCGCGAGGACTACAACTGGGGTCCGAAGGAATTTGCCCACCAGGGCCGCGCCTACCTCGACGGCATCAAGTACATCATCACCCCCGAGGACAGCGTCCGCATCGGCGCGCTGCTCGCCGGCCAGGCCGACGCCATCCGCCAGATCCAGGCCTATGACGAGCCGCAGGTGATCGATGCCGGCTATTCGATCTTCGCGCCGGGCACGCGCGGCATCAACAACGCCATCTCCTTCCGTCCCGACAACCCGCTGGTTGCCGATCTCAAGGTCCGCCAGGCGCTGCTCTACGCGACCAACCGCCAGGAGATCGTCGACACGCTGTTTTCGGCCAACTACCCGCTCGCCACCTCGATCCTGAGCTCGAAGGCTGCCGGCTACGTCGACCTCTCCGACAAGCTGGTCCACGACGAGGAGAAGGCAAAGGCCCTGTTCGCCGAGGCGGGCTGGACCCCAGGCGCCGACGGCATCCTCGCAAAGGACGGCCACAGGCTCGAGCTCACCACCTACGTCTCGCTGCCGCAGCCGCAGAACGAGGCGGTGCTGCAGCTCATCGCCCAGCAGTGGGCGCAGGTGGGCGTCAAGCTCAACGTCCTCGCCGGTGATGCCGGCAGCCGCACGCTCGACCTGCTCGATCCGCTCAAGACCCCCGTCAACGTCACCATGGTCGGCCGCGCCGATCCGGACGTGATCAAGTCCGGCTACCACCCGCTGAACCGCGACTGGCTGCTGCAAAAGGGCGGCTCGTCCGACAAGGTCCAGGGTTTCGTCGACGAGAAGCTGAACGCCCTGCTCGAGGCGCTCGCCGCCGAGACCGACCGCACGAAGCGCCTCGCCATCGCCGGCGACATCCAGCACTACGTCCTCGACCAGGCCTACACGATCCCGTTCTTCGAGGAGCCGCAGGCCTTCGCAACGGCGCCCTATGTGAACGGCCTGCAGTTCGAGGCCGTCGGCCGCCCGAGCTTCTACAATACCTGGCTCGCCGCCCACTGACCCCCGCACGGCTCCGGGCGCACTGCCCGGGGCCTTTCCATCCTGCCGGAGCGACGCGCCATGACCCGCTACATCCTGAGCCGCATCGGACAAGCCCTGTTCGTCCTCTGGGTCGCCTTCACCGCGGCGTTCCTGCTGCTGCAGGCCCTGCCGGGCGACGCGATCCTGATCAAGTTCCAGAGTCCCGACCTCGGGCTCGGCCCCGACCAGATTGCGGCGCTGCGCGAGGCCTACGGCGTCGACGACCCGCTCTGGCAGCAGTACCTGCAGGCGCTCGGCAATTTCCTCACCGGCAATTTCGGCTACTCGGTGGTCGGCTCGATCCCGGTGGCGCAGGAACTGCTCACCAATCTCGGCCCCACCGTCCGCCTCGCCGGCTTCGGCTTCGCCCTCGCGGTGATCCTCGCCTTCGCGCTGGCCTTCCTCGCGACGCTCGCGCCCTTCAGGTGGCTGCGCAACGCCATCCAGTCGATCCCGGCGCTCTTCATCTCGGTGCCGGTGTTCTGGCTCGGCATCATGCTGATCCAGATCTTCTCGTTCCGGCTGAAGTGGATCTCGGTGATCAACCCGGGCGAGATCGAGGGCCTGATCCTGCCGGTCATCACCCTCGCGATGCCCATTTCGGCGCCGCTGGCGCAGATCCTGATGCGCAACATCGACGAGGTCTCGACCCAGCCCTTCGTCGCAGTGGCCCGCGCCAAGGGCGCCTCGCCGACCTGGGTGCTGTGGAAGCACGTGGCGAGGAATGCGCTGCTCCCGACCCTCACGATCGCCGGCATCCTGTTCGGCGAACTG
>JAEYZJ010000151.1 GCA_023430705.1 Pseudomonadota bacterium
CGACATGCAGGCCTGTAGTGCCGCCTGACTCTCTTCGATCTGGACGCCGGCGACCGATACTAGTGTGACATCCGGAAGTGCGATCATTATTGTGATACCGAAATGAGTTATTTCATTCTATGCGGCACAGGCAACAGAAGCATCCGCGCCGGACGAAGACAAGCCGGCGCAGCCACGCCGGTGTATGTGTTGGCATCGCCTGGAAGGTGCCGCTAGGCTTTGATTTTCTCCCGGCGGAGAGTTAGGCATCTGCCGACCTCGAGAACGAGCCACCGATGCCGCAGCCAAAGACCGTTCTCATCGTGACAGATGCCTGGCATCCCCAGATCAATGGCGTCGTGCGCTCGATCGAGCTCGTCGTGCGCGAAATGGAGAAACGCGGGATTGCCGTGAAACTCCTGACGCCGGCGGAGTTCAAGACATTCCCCATGCCCGGCTATGGGGAGATTCGGTTGAGCCGGACGCTTACGAAGCCCGTCTATGCCCGCATCGCGGCCTCCGGGGCAGACGCGATACACATCGCGACCGAGGGCCCTCTGGGGATCATCGCCCGGCGCTGGTGTCGCAGGAACGGCTTTCAGTTCTCGAGCGCCTACCACACGCAGTTCCCCGAGTACCTGCGCGCCAGGCTGCCCGTCCCGTTGCGCTGGAGCTACCGCTTTCTGCGCTGGTTCCATGGCGCCGCGCGATACTGCCTCGTCGGGACACCCCACCTGAAGCTATTGCTCGAGAACCGTGGTTTCACCAACGTCGTGGTCTGGCATAAGGGGGTGGATACGGAGCTGTTCCATCCTTCGAAGCGGGGGGCTCTACCGTATCCAGGACCGGTCTTCCTCTATGTCGGCCGCGTCGCCGTGGAAAAGAACATCGAGGCCTTTCTGAAGCTCGAGTTGCCCGGCACGAAACTGGTGGTGGGAGGGGGGCCCAGCCTCGACAAGCTCAAGGGCGACTATCCGGCGGCAGTCTTCCTTGGGCCGCGGCAAGGCGATGAACTGGCGAAACTCTTCGCATCAGCCGACGTGTTCGTCTTTCCCTCGCGAACCGACACGTTCGGCCTTGTCCTGCTGGAGGCCCTGGCGAGCGGAACCCCCGTGGCGGCGTACCCCGTGACCGGACCCATAGACGTGATCGGGGATGCACCCGTGGGAGCGCTGGACAACGACCTGAAGGCCGCTGCCATGCATGCGCTGGGTATTTCGCGCCAGTCCTGCCGCGCTTACGCGGAGCAGTTCTCTTGGGCCAGCAGCACCGATCAGTTCCTGGCCCACCTGCCGGTCAAGGACTAGCACGGGGACCGGTTCGCCTCGGATATGCTGCCGCAAGTTGTCCGTCGCCACCCCATACGCAGGTGCGCAGGCGTCGTTAACGAGGCATTCGTCTTGCGAGCAGGGTAGGATGCGACGGCGCCCAGGCGGCGACCGATTCGAACGGAGTGTCCCATGCGCAACCCTCGCTTCACCACTGCGATCCTCGCCTGCACCCTGTCGCTGGCCTTCGGATCTGCCGCGCTGGCGGATCCCATCTCCGAAGGCCATGAGCTGGTGTCGATGTACTGTGCCGATTGCCATGCGGTGGAAAAGACTGGCGATAGTCCACTCGCCATTGCGCCGCCCTTCCGGGACCTGCATCTGCGCTACGATGTCGAATTCCTCAGCGAGGCACTGGTCGAGGGCATCGTCACTGCCCACCCTGAGATGCCCGAGTTCGAGTTCGACCCGGAGCAGGCGGCCGCGATTGTCGCTTATCTCAAGAGCCTTGAGTCCGAGCCTTCGGCGCACTAGCTCCGAAGACGCTTGACCGGGGCGGTAACGGGCCACTAAATCAGCTTGGACCCAAGGGACCAGGTGAATGACTCAGGGAGTAGCAGCGCAAATCGCAGCCGCCGGCAAGATCGCCGGTGCAGCCGCGCGTGCTGGCGCCCCCGCTCTCTAGCTCTCCTCGCTGGCCGCCATGCGGCTGAGGAGAGCGGTACAAAAAGAGCGCCGCGGCCAATCGGGCCGCTTAACCGTGTCAAAACCATAATTCCGCGATAATCGGTGCCCCAAGAAGGGGTGCGAGCACTCCGTGCGGCGCGGGTCCATCGAGGTTCCAATGAACGACTTTCACCGAATTCGTCGTCTTCCCCCCTACGTCTTTGATCATATCAACCCGATCAAGGCACGGCTGCGTGCCCAGGGCGTGGATATCATCGATCTCGGCATGGGGAATCCGGACCTGCCGACGCCCGGGCCGATCGTCGAGAAGCTGAAGGAGACGGTGAAGGACCCGCGCACCCACCGTTACTCGACGTCTCGCGGCATCCCAGGCCTCCGCAAGGCTCAGGCGAGCTACTACGGTCGCCGGTTCGGGGTGAAGCTGGACCCCAACACGCAGGTCGTCGCGACGCTGGGCTCCAAGGAGGGCTTCGCCAACATGGCGCAGGCGATCACGGCCCCGGGCGACGTGGTGCTGGTGCCGAATCCGACCTATCCGATCCATTCGTTCGGTTTCATCATGAGCGGTGGGGTGGTGCGTTCCATGCCTGCCGATCCGAACGAGGATTTCATGCGCGCCCTTGATCGGGCCGTGCGGCACTCGATCCCCAAGCCGATTGCGCTGGTACTCAATTACCCCGCCAATCCGACGGCCTACACCGCGACGCTGGATTTCTACAAGGAGGTGGTCAAGTACTGCAGGGAACACGAGATCTTCATCCTGTCGGACCTCGCCTATGCCGAGATCTACTTCGACGAGGATGTCCCCCCCTCGGTGCTTGAGGTGCCTGGCGCCATCGACATCACCGTCGAGTTCACCTCGATGTCCAAGACCTACTCCATGCCGGGATGGCGCGTCGGTTTCGCGGTTGGCAATGAACGCCTGATTGCGGCACTTGCACGCGTGAAATCCTACCTGGACTACGGTGCCTTCACCCCGATTCAGGTTGCTGCGGCGACGGCGCTCAATGGTGATGACAAGGTCATCGAAGAGGTGCGCGCCATCTATCGCGACCGCCGCGACGTTATGGTGGAGAGCTTCGCCCGCGCCGGCTGGAACATCCCTTCGCCCAAGGCAACGATGTTTGCCTGGTCACCGATTCCGGACCAGTTCGCCCATATGGGATCCCTCGAGTTCGCCAAGTTGCTGATCCAGGAGACGGGCGTCGGGGTAGCGCCGGGCGTGGGCTTCGGCGAGTATGGCGATCAGTACGTGCGGCTGGCGCTGGTCGAGAATGAACAGCGCATCAGGCAGGCCGCTCGCAATATCAAGAAGTTCTTCGCCGCGCAGCCGGGCAACGGCAACGTCGTTCCTATCACCGCTGTGAAGTAGGGCAGGGCGCTTCGTCCCGGCGCATATGCCGGGCCGACTGCAAGTCGGCTAGAGCAGTCGGGCCGTCGCCGAATCCTTGGCGATCCGGCTATAGCCGTAGTCCTGCATGGCCTCGCCGTTGATTTCCCAGAAGCGCTCGAGCAGTTCACCCTCCAGTGCCGCACGTGGTGCATCCAGTGATCGGATCCACCGGCCGTCGGATCGCGACATCTGTTCGCGCGAGGGCACGTCATAGGACTTCGGCTTGATGTCCAGGAACCGGGCGACCGCGTCCACGATGCTGCGGGTGTCCCGAACCATGTCCTCATACCGGACAAAGAGCGTCGCCGGACGCTCCGCGGGGCGCCAGCGCCCAAGGTGACCAGCCCAGGTGCCAAACATGTTGCGCCCCTCGACGATCGCGTTGAGGGGCATCTTGCGCTTGTAGAACTCGTACAGGCTCATCGAAGCGGCCACGCCGTCCCTCACGACATAGATCGCAGGGCGATCGTCGGTAGGCGGTTGGTGTGTCTTGATTAGCCTGACCGGCTCGGCGCCGAACTCGATCGACCCGTCGGGGCGATGCTCGATGTGACCCACCATGTCACCGACCCCGAACTCCCCCAGATCGTTGGCATAAATGCTCGCCGATCGGATGCCGAAGCAGTGATAGATGATGGTGCGAAGGAAGGTGTTGCCACTTCGCGGATACGAAGCAAGCCACACGACAGGTGCGGGAGTCATAATAGTTAGATAGCTAGCAAATTGTGGCTGTTCGCGTGCCGAAGTGTGGCAAACATGTGGCGAACCACAGCCTTGTGCGGTGACCGCCGCCGCTGCGCCCGCAGTCCTGCCGCGGCCTCTCGGGGGCGGCGAACGGTCCCGCGCCGTCGTTTGCCTATTGACGGATAGGGTAGTTCCTATCCATAGGTCTCGCTTACGCCTCGAGAGTTTTCCTGATGTCCGATATCCAGTCATTCCGCCAGTCCGTAGAAGCATTTATCGCCGCTCGTGGCTGGACGCCGACCCGTTTCGGCCGGACGATTGCAGGGGATCCGCTGTTCGTGTTCGACCTGCGTGAGGGGCGGGAGCCCCGCTCGGACACGCGCGCCCGCATCCTGAAGGCGATGCAGGAACAGGCCGACGCTGCGCTGGAAGCCCCGCTGAGGATCGGAGTGGCCGGGCTTGGAAATGTCGGCGCAACGCTTGTGCGAATCATCCAGAAGGACGGCGAGGAGCTCACGCGAAAGCTGGGCCGGAAAATCACTGTGACGGCAGTCTGCGCCCGTTCGCGCAGCCGGGACCGCGGGATCGATACGACCGACCTCGAATGGTTCGACGATCCAGTCGCGCTCGCCAAATCTGACGGGATCGATCTGTTCGTGGAACTGATCGGTGGCGAGGATGGGCCCGCCCTCGCGGCCGTGCGCGCCGCGCTCGAGATTGGTCGACCTGTCGTGACCGCCAATAAGGCGCTGCTGGCCAGGCACGGCGTCAACCTCGCCGGGATCGCCGAGGAATCGGGGGCACAGCTTGGTTTCGAGGCTGCGGTCGCGGGCGGCATCCCGGTGATCAAGACGCTCCGCGAGGGCCTGGGGTCGGCGCGAATTGCCCGCGTCTACGGGATCATGAACGGCACCTGCAACTACATCCTCACCCGCATGGGAAACGAGGGAATCAGTTTTGCCGAGTGTCTGGCGGACGCCCAGAAGCTCGGATACGCGGAAGCGGATCCGACCTTCGACGTCGAAGGGTTCGATACCGCCCACAAGCTCGCCATCCTCGCCTCGCTCTGCTTCGGCTGCGAGATCGCCCCGGACGAGATTTTCGTGGAGGGGATAACCAGTATCAGTCAGGCCGACATCAAGGTGGCTGGCGACCTCGGCTACAAGATAAAGCTGCTGGGGATCGCTCAGCGCTCCAGCGATGGCATCGACCAGCGCGTACATCCCACGCTGGTGCCCAAGTCCTCGGCGGTGGCGGGTGTCGATGGCGTGCTCAACGCGGTCGCGCTCGAAACCGACCACGTCCACGAGCTGCTGCTGGCGGGGCCGGGTGCCGGCGGGCCGCCGACGGCGTCCTCGGTGCTCTCCGATATCCTCGACATTGCCCGCGGGACAAAGGTGCCGCCGCTTGGCGTGCCGAGTGCGGAACTCACGCCCTACCGGCGGGCGCCCATCCGCGAGCACGAGGGCGGCTATTACATCCGACTAAATGTCAGGGATGTGCCGGGCGCTTTTGCGGCTATTGCTTCTCGCATGGGCGCCGCGGGCATCTCGCTCGAGAGCGTCATCCAGCGTCCGGATCTGCGTGTTAGCGAGCCGGGAGTGAACGGGACCGACACCCGCACGGTGGTGCTGCTGACGCACTCCACCATGGAGCAGACTGTCCGTGACGCGCTCGCCGCGATCAAGGGCGACGGCTTCATTGTCGGCGATCCGCAGATGATCCGGATCGAGCAGCTGTAGGCGCTCCCGGAAATCTTGCTGCGGGGTGTCTGACGTTTAGGAAGTCTCTAGCGCCCCTGCGGCGGGGCAGGGAGTACCAATGAAGCTCAGTAAGTCCGACCCCGGCCGGCAGGCCGCGATCGATCGTTCCCTCACTCTGGAGCTGGTGCGTGTCACCGAGGCAGCGGCCTTGGCTGCGGCCGCCTGGCGGGGCAAGGGCAACGAGAAGGCGGCGGATGCCGCCGCCGTCGAGGCGATGCGTGCCGAGATGGCCAACGTCCATATTCATGGTCGCATCGTTATCGGCGAGGGCGAGCGCGACGAGGCGCCCATGCTGTGGATCGGCGAGGAAGTGGGCGCGGGGGACGGGCCGGAGGTCGACATTGCCGTCGATCCCCTGGAGGGCACCACCCTCTGCGCCAAGAACCAGCCGGACTCGATATGCGTCCTCGCCATGGCGGAACGCGGCGGGCTGCTGAACGCGCCCGACGTCTATATGCACAAGATTGCGATTGGTGCCGGTTATCCGGACGGTCTCGTCGATCTTGATCAGTCGACCGGGGAGAACGTATCGGCCCTCGCCAGGGCCAAGGGCGTTCCGGTCAGCGAGATTACCGCCTGCGTGCTCGACCGCCCCCGTCATGCGGGGCTGATCGATGACCTGCGCTCGGCCGGTGTCGGGATCAAGCTGATCACCGATGGCGATGTCGCCGGTATCATTCACGCGGTAAATACCCAGGATACCGGCATAGATATCTATCTCGGATCGGGCGGAGCGCCGGAGGGGGTGCTCGCGGCTGCGGCGCTGCGTTGTATCGGCGGCCAGATGCAGGGCCGGCTGATACTCGACACTGACGAAAAGCGTGCGCGGGCCCTGAAGATGGGCATCATGGAGCCGGGCAAGAAGTACCGCGCCGACGAGCTTGCGTCGGGCGATGTGCTGTTCGCGGCCACCGGGGTAACGGACGGAAGCCTCCTGACAGGCGTGCGCTTCAGGCAGGGCTCGGTGCGCACCAACACCGTGGTCATGCGGTCCTGGAGCCAGACCGTGCGCTGGATAACTGCCGAGCACCATCGGTGACGAAAAAGGGCCGCCCCTCGGGGCGGCCCTTTTTGTCGCTAGGCGTCGATCACGCCTCCTGAATGGCGCTTACCACCCATGGACCGCCGTTCTGGCGCTGGAAGGTCCAGATCTCCGTAGTCTCCGTAACCCGGTCCTCACCCTCGACGATCTCGCCGGTGCTGCGGTTGCGGGTGATGTCTCGGGACTCGAAGCGCAGGGCGACGCTGGCATAGTCGGTGCCGCCTTCGCGCCAGGCTTCGGCGACGTCGCCGGCCAGAAGGCGCACATCGTATACTTCGTTCCGCAGGCCCTTGCTGGCCTTCTCGCCCAGTTCCTCCGCAAGGTAGCCCATGACCTCGGGCGTGGTGATGCGGCGCAACGCGGCATAGTCCTCGCGGGAGTACGCCTCCTGAAGTTCCCCCAGGCGGCGCTCGAAGGCAGAGAGGTCCTCATCGGTCACTCCCACTTCGTCACGCCGTCCGGCGCGCTGGGAGGCGCTGGAACGAGGTGCCGACCCGGCCGGTCGGCCCGCATGGTTCATGCCCGTGTTCGGAGCCTCGTACTGGTGAGGCTGGAATGGCGCCCCACCTGCCGCCGCCGGCTGTCTGCGACGCAGGAAGAAGGCGACGATCAGGCCTATGACCGCAACCTGCACCAGAAGCGCAAGCATGCCGCCGAAGCCGTAGCCGAAAAGCATGCCGAAAAGGCCCGAGAACAGCAGGCCGCCGAGAAGCGCGCCGCCGAAGCCGCCGAAGAGCGAGGGACGCGCAGGCGTCGTGGCTGCGCCGGCGGTGGTGCTGCGCTGTGTTCCGTTCGTCATCGTGTTCTGAACCGGAGCCGTTGTCTTGGGTGCGACCTGCGTCGACGGTACGCTGCGTTCAGTGCGGATTCCGCGGCTGCCAAAGCTGCCGCCACGCCTCGCCTCGGCCGTATCGATCGCGACAAAAGAAAACGCCACGATGAGTGAGGCGAGGAGGGCCGTCAGTCGGAAGCCCTTCGATGCGAACATTGTGGTCCCCTTGGTGTACATTGGTCGCGATATGGGGTGTGGCGGTCGGCAGTTTTAGACCCTTCGCCCCATCCGTGTCCGATTTTGTCGTGAGGGGGGAGGAAAAGCAGCCTCTGCCCCTCGACGCAAGCGGACAATCTGCTTACCTCGGCAGCAATGGACGAGCCGCGCCACAATTTCCTTGATGTCAGCCGTTCCGTGCTTGGTCGCCCCTGGGTCGACCGGCTGGACGCCTCCGCGGTACGCACCGCGACTGCCATAAGTCAGCGAACGGAATTGTCGGAGATCCTGGCTCGGGTAGTAGCCGGGCGGGGAGTGAGCGTGGACGGCGCAGAGCGCTACCTGCAGCCGACGGTCCGCGAACTCATGCCCGACCCGTCGACGCTGGCGGGCATGGACGAGCTTGCCGAGCGGTTGGCCAAGGCAATTACCGATCACGAGTCGATAGCGCTGTTCGGCGATTACGATGTCGACGGAGCATGCTCCTGCGCCCTGATGGCGCGCTATCTCGGCCATTTCGGGCTGAAGCCGCAGATCCACATTCCAGATCGGATCTTTGAAGGCTACGGACCCAATACCGTTGCGATCGACAAGCTGGTGGAGGCCGGGGCACGCCTGCTCATCACCCTCGATTGCGGCACGACGAGTGACGGGCCGATTGCGCATGCGCGAGATCGCGGCCTCGATGTGCTCGTGATCGATCACCACCTCTCGGACGCGGAACTGCCCCCCGCGACCGCGCTCGTCAACCCGAACCGCCCTGACGATATTTCGGGACTCGGCTATCTCTGTGCGGCTGGCGTCACCTTCATGGTCCTGGTTGCCACCAACCGCCTGTTGCGCCAGCGGGGCGACACCGGCTTGCCGGACCTGATGCGGATGATCGATCTGGTTGCCCTGGCGACCGTCTGCGACGTCGTGCCGCTCAAGGGCCTGAACCGCGCATTCGTCGCCCGCGGGCTGGAAGTGGCGCGAACCGGATCAAACCGGGGCATCGGCGCCCTGGCGCTCGCAGCCCGGCTTAACGGCCCCCTGAACCCGTATCATCTCGGTTACCTGATAGGTCCGCGCATCAATGCCGGCGGTCGCATAGGCGACGCGGCCCTCGGCACGCGCCTCCTCACCCTTGATGACGAACAGCAGGCGCTGATCATTGCCGCTCAGCTGAATGAGCTGAATACGGAGCGGCAGCGCATCGAGGTCCAGGCGGTCGAGGAAGCGGTCCGCGCTGCCGACGCGGAGATCGGCAGCGGCGAGGGGCCGCCGGTACTTGTGCTGGCCTCGGCCAACTGGCACCCCGGCGTCGTGGGCCTGGTGGCTGCGCGGGTAAGAGAGCGCTTCGAACGGCCGACCTTTGCCATTGCGCTCACCCCTGACGGCGGCGGCACCGGCTCCGGCCGCTCGATGCCGGGGGTCGATCTGGGGACAGCGGTAATAGAAGCCGTGGAAAACGGGCTCGTGGCGAAGGGCGGCGGGCACGCGATGGCCGCCGGCGTGACGCTGCGGCCGGGCCAGCTTGGGCCCTTCCGGGCGCATGTGATCGAAAGACTGGCAGACGCCGTCGGCACCGCCCGAGCAGCCGCGGCGCTGGAGATCGACGCGGCACTGACGGCACGCGGGGCGACACCGGATTTCGTCCACGAGATCGAGCGGGCGGGGCCCTTCGGTTCCGGTAGCCCGCAGCCGGTCTTTGTCTTTCCAGCCCACAAGGCGCGCTTCGCCGAGGTGGTCGGTGGAGCGGGGCACGTGAAGTTCACCCTGACCTCGGGCGATGGTGCCAGGCTGAAGGCCATCGCCTTCCGGGCCGCGACAACGGCACTGGGGGAGGCCCTGCTTTCCGCGGGCAACGACACGACACTGCACCTTGCGGGCACTCTTGGCATCGACCACTGGCAGGGTCGTGAGGAGGTGCAACTGAAGCTCTCGGACGCCGCGCTGCTCAACGGCCGCTGACCTTGTCTCGGATCGAAAGACCTGCTTGCATATCCACTTATGGCGACTAAAGTGCTCTGGTCTCAAGGCGCGACCGCACCTGGTAGGCGACCTTTGGCCGTCAACGTTGGCCGGATAGTCTGGATTGCGTCATGGATAAGCTTGCGGTTGAATCGAGGGCCGGGTCGTCCACGGCCTGGACCAATCTCCTCTCTGGCGTAACTGCATGGTTTGGGAAGCGACTGGTAGGGCGACCGAAACATGGGTCGATCACCATCACCTTCCCGAACGGGAAGTCGCGCACGTTCGGTGATCCGGCGAGTGCAGGCGAGCACCCACACCTGCAGATCTACAGTTTCGACGTGCTCGGCAAGACGCTCAAGCGCGGCACGGTGGGTTTCGCCCAGGCCTACATCGATGGCGACGTCGACACGCCGGACCTGACGTCGCTGTTTCGGTACTTCCTGCAGAACCGTGATGTGCTCGATAACAGCGAGAGGTCATGGTACGGCCGGGCCGCGCATGACTTTGCCTACCACCTGAGCCGGAACAACTCGAAGGAAGGCTCGAAGAAGAACATCTCCGAGCACTACGACCTCGGCAACGACTTCTACGAGAAGTGGCTCGATCCTTCGATGACCTATTCGTCCGCGTATTACGCATCGGACGAAATGACGCTCACCGAGGCCCAGCACGCCAAGTACCGCAAGGTGGCCGAAATGGCCGGCATCCATGCTGGCGAGTCGGTGCTGGAGATCGGCTGCGGCTGGGGCGGCTTTGCCGAGACCGCGGCACGAGATTTCGGTGCGCGGGTCTATGGCATCACGCTGTCGTCCGAACAGCTGCGCTACGCAAACGAGCGCATGCGTCGGGAGGGGCTCGACCAGCTCGCCGCGATGCACTTCGAGGATTATCGCGACACCACCGGGCAGTTCGACCATGTCGCCTCGATCGAAATGATCGAGGCGGTAGGCGAGGAGCATTGGCCGAGCTACTTCAGGACCGTGCATGACCGCCTGAAGCCCGGCGGCACCGCCGTCATCCAGGCGATCACGATCGGCGAGAACGACTTCGAGGACTACCGATCCCGACCGGACTTCATCCAGCGCTTCATCTTCCCGGGCGGGATGTTGCTGACGAAGTCGGCCATGCAGGAGCAGGGCGACAAGGTGGGGCTGGTGCTCGAGAACGTCGAAACCTTCCGCCTGAGCTATGCCCGGACGCTCCGCCTGTGGCGCGAGCGCTTTCTGGAGCGTTGGAGCGACATCAAGAAGCTCGGCTACACCGAGGACTTCCGGCGCAAGTGGGTCTACTACCTGAGCTATTGCGAGGCCGGCTTCGCCGAAGGCTCCATCGACGTCGGCATCTACCAGTACCGTCGCCCCGCGTAGGCCCGCTCCTGGCGGGAGCCGGCGCCAGCGCCTGAGGCACTCGCGCAAGTACCGGCCGGGTCGTCATGGTCGTAATCCTGCCAATGCTTCGAACAACTACTTCAGTTGTGCGAAAACATCTGTCCATCCTGTGATGAGCGCGCGAATGTGCGATAACGAACCCGTGGCTTGGGGACGGATGCATGACAGGCAAGGCGCTGTATTTGGTGATCCGTAGTCGGGACTCGTGGTGGGTGGACTTCGAGGGCAAGGCCCACGGTCCCTACGGCACCCGCGAGAATGCAGCGCTGGAGGGGCGGTCGCTGGCCCGGTTCCAGGCCCATACGGGCAGGGAAGCCGAGGTCCTCGTCCCGGACGAGCACGGGCGCTACTGGGTGGTGTGGTCCAGCCTCTACGACAGCGGGGAAGGGCGCTCTTTCACACCCTATCGCGTCGCCAGCTAGCTCCGCCGACTGGATCGCCTGGTCACGCGGGGTCGTGAAACCCCGCGTGAGCGAAGCGAACGTGGCAGCGAGAGGCTCAGGCGCTCTCGTCCAGCCACTTGCCCATCAGGTCGATGAGGTAGTTGGTTCCCTCTTCGCGCATCCGGTTGTTGTCGAGGCCGTCGAGGAAAGCGCCATCCTCCTTCACCACCATGCGCGTTCCGCCGTCGGTGGGAAACAGCTCGATGGTTGCGAGAGAAACGGATATGCGCTGCCCGTCCTTGCTCATCTCGTACGTGTAGATGATGCGGTTGTCCGGCACGATGTCCCGGTAGAGCACGTCGAAGGTGTAGACGCTTCCCTGGTGCTCGCTCTCGTTGAACTCCCGTCCCCCGACGCGGAAGTCCATCGCGTCCCCCGGCCGGTCAGGACCGGGAGATCCAAACCACTGGCGCTTGAACTCGGGATTGGCCCAGGCCTGGAAGACCCTGGAGGGTGCGTGTCGGTAGGTGCGCTCGACAGTGAAGCTGCCGTGGGCGATGGATCGGTCGGTCATGGTTCCCTCGTTCTGTGATTGGATGGCAGCGTGGCGGCCCACCGCGCTGGTCAGCTGCCCTTGTCTTCCGGAAGAGCATCGAGAAACGCCCCAAGGCGATCCAGTCGCTTCTCCCAGCCGATGCGTCGGTCGTTGATCCACTTCTCGGCCAGGCTGAGCCCGCCTGGATCGATCGTGCAGGTGCGCACGCGACCAACCTTCTGCGTCTTCACCAGCCCGCTCTGCTCCAGCACCTGCAGGTGCTGGACAACGGCCGGCAGGCTCATGGCGAACGGAGCCGCGAGCTCGCTGACGGAGGCTGAGCCTTGGGTGAGCCGTTCGACCATCCGCCGCCGAGTGGGGTCGGCGAGCGCCTGAAACATGAGGTCGAGAGGCTCGGGCTGTTGCTTAAGCATAACCTTAAGTAAATGCAGCCCGCCTTCCTGTCAATGATGTGCAGCGCGCCGGAGCGTCAGGCCCAGCCCGTCTCGCCCGGATAGCGATGCGCAGCGATCCATTCCTGGTCCAGCTCCACCCCAAGGCCCGGGGCGGTGGAGATCTCCATCCGGCCGTTGCTGATCCGGAGCGGATTGGGCGTCTGCCACCCAATCGAGCTGGCGCGGCGGGTGCACTCGATGCGCGGGCAGTTGAACACCGCGGCAGCGAGTTGCTGGCTCGCGGCATTGAGGAGCAGTCCGCTGACATTGTGCAGGGTGATCGGCGTACGATAGAGGGCGGCCAGGTCCGCAATCGCCTTCGTGCCGGTAATGCCCCCGGAGTTCACGATGTCGGGTTGCAGGCAGTCCACGGCCTGATGCTGGAGGAACGGCAGGGCGAACTCGGGAAGCTCGATGTTCTCGCCGGTCATGAGCGGGATGCGTGTCGTCTTCCGCAAGGCCAGCCAGTTCTCGGAGAACCCGGGTTGCAGCGGGTCCTCGAGGTAGATGGGGCGGATCGCCTCGACGGCCTCGGCCACCGCGATCGCGCTGGGTGTGTCCAGCTCGTTGTGACAGTGGACGATAATGTCGATGTCCTCGCCAAGATGCTCGCGCGCCAGCTGGTACGAACGGCGGACCTTGCGAATGTCGGCGGGGGAGAGGCTGGGCACGTACTCCTGCATGTGGATGCCGACCGCGTCGTGAATATCCACCTTGAAGGTGCGGAAGCCATGCGGGTCCGATTTCAGCTCCGCGGCTGCGTCTCGCCAGGCCCCGGCGTCCGTGAGATCGAAGTGCGGGCAGTGCGAATAGAGTTCGATGTCGGTGCGGAACGCGCCCCCGAGAAGCTTGTGCACGGGCTGCCCAAGCAGTCTGCCGGCGAGGTCCCACAGGGCCATGTCGATTCCCGAACAGACCATCATGTGCGCTGGACGCTGTCGGTAGGCGTAGAACATGTTGTGGTAATGCACGCCGATGTCGAGCGGGTCCTTGCCGATGAGTTGCAGGTGCGGAAGCCGTGCCCCGCCCTTGGCGTGGGTGAGGATCGACGCGCGAACGAGATCGCCATCGAGGTCGCCGCACTCGCCGTAGCCGGAAATTCCGGCGTCGGTATCGATGCGGATGAGGCTGAAACCGCTGTCCAGCCGGACGGCCCTGATGTCGGTGATTGTTGCCTGGCCGCGATCGGCCGGCGACAGATGTTGCTGCGCCATGTTGCTCCCCCCAGTTGCTCCATTGCTATAGCGTCAGGGGGCGCGTGGCGGAAGCGTCAGCGGGGCGAAAGGCTTACCGCGTCTACGGTCCACTCGCTGCCCGGGGCCGCATCGAGGCGCTCCACCTCGATGACCTTCGGAGGTCCGGTCAACTGGCCGTAATAGGTCGCGAAGGCAGTGTCCGCGGCGTCGCGTCCGACGCCGATCTTCACGATGCCGTCTATCGGACAAAGGCGGGTGGCGTCGAACAGGTACCATCGGCCGCCCAGATAGGCCTCGAACACGGCGTGGAAATCCTGTGGCGTCAGTTCGAGTGCATAGGCGGAGACGAAGCGCGCCGGAATGCCGAGGGCTCGTGCGAATGTTATTCCGAGGTGGGCGAAATCACGGCATACGCCGGCCCGCAACGTGAAGGTGTCGTGGGCGGTGGTGCTCGTGTCGCTGGAGCCTCCCAGATAATCGACGTTCTCGAAAATCCAGTTGCAGATGGCCTGGACCTTCTCATGGCCGGTCGCGATCGAGCCGAACTGGCGCCAGGCGAAGCGAGCGAGCAGGTCAGAGGGACAGTACCGGCTTGGATAGAGATGCGGCAGCACGTCGAAGGGCAAGGACCCGACCGGCGTCTCGGGCACCGCCGCCGGATCGGCAAAGCGGACAGGGCGCGTGTCGACGACGGCTCGATACGTGAAGTCGTGCGTGCCCGGCGCGAGATGGATGCGGCGATAGCGGTTGCCGGTCTCCGGTACCTCATGGATTTCTCCGTCGGGCCCGGCAAGACTGTCTTCGATGAGGTGCTGGCCACCGGCACGCTGCACCTCGACGTTGAGCAGCAGGGTGGTCTCCGAAGTCGCCTCGTATTGCAGCTTGCAGCCGACCGAAAATCGCATGACACGCCCTCTTGGTCGGCCACAATTCCCTGCCCCGGTCAGGAGTTCCCGGAACCGATCCCCGTCGCTGCGACTTTCCTTCCCAACCAGCCCGCGGCACGAAGCGTCATGACCGTCCTGAAGGTTCGCCACGTCACCACATACAGCTATGCCCGTCCTGTCCGCTTCGGCGAGCACCGCATCATGTTTCGCCCTCGCGACACGAACGACCAGCGGCTGCTGAGCGCCGACCTTGAGACGGCGCCGGACGCTGACATCGGCTGGGTGCATGACGTCTTTGGCAACTGCATCACCATCGCATCGTTCAGCGAAGCCGCATCAGAACTCCGCTTTGAGAGCAACATCGTGCTGGACCACAACCCGGAGCGGGTCCCCCACTTTCGCATCGACCCGCGCGCCAGGATATGGCCGTTCGAGTACGACGCGGACATCCAGCCGGACCTTGCCCCTTACCTCCGGGTTCACCATCCGGCGCCGGAGGTCGAGGCCTTTGCGCGGAAGTTCACTCGCTCGGGGCTGGAGACCGAAACCGGGCACCTGCTGATGACCATGACAATGGGGATCCGCGAGAGCCTGCGCTACAACCGTCGCGTCGATCCAGGTACCCAGTTGCCGGTGCAAACCCTCACCATGGGCAGCGGTGCGTGCCGCGACTACGCGCTGCTGATGATCGAGGCGTGCCGGACGCTCGGCCTCGCCGCCCGCTTCGTCACGGGATACATCTATGTCCCCGGGCGCGACACCCAGTCCGGCATGCGCGGCGGACACGCCACCCACGCCTGGGTGCAGGTATTCCTGCCCGGCGCTGGCTGGATCGAATTCGACCCCACGAATGGCATCGTCGGCAGCAAGGACCTGATCCGCGTGGGGGTGGCGCGCGAACCGAAACAGGCGCGCCCCCTGAGCGGAAGTTTCATCGGAGACCGCAAGGACTACCTGGGCATGACCGTGGACGTCCACGTCACCAGGCAGAAGCCACCGGGCGCCGTAAAGGACGCGCCGGGACGCAGGAGCCGGACGGCGTCCGGGACAAGCCCCGCTCAGCCGGCGCCGCCTCGAAACTGATCCCGACCTTAGCCTGATTGCGCTTTGCAGACTGGTCACTACACGTTCCCCCGGCAACCAACTGGAGGGAATGAAAGAATGGCCGAGAAGCTGCGCTGGGGAATACTGGCGACGGGTGGGATCGCCGCGCTGTTCGTCAAGGACCTGCAGATGCACGCTCACGTCGTGAGTGCAGTCGGGTCGCGGTCGGAAGTCTCCGCGCGAGCCTTTGCGGACAGGTTTGGCATTGCGCGCGTCCACGGCAGCTACGAAGCGCTGTGCGCCGACCCCGAGGTCGACGCGATCTATGTCGCGACACCCCATCCTATGCACCACGCCAACGCCCGTCTGGCGCTCGAGCACGGCAAACATGTGCTGATCGAGAAAGCCTTCACCGTCAACGCGGCCGAGGCGCAGGACCTCGTGGACCTCGCCGCCGACAAGGGGCTCGTCGTCCTCGAGGCGATGTGGACACGCTTCCTGCCGCACATGGTGCGAATCCGCGAGATCGTACGCTCCGGCTTGCTCGGGGAAATCCGGTCGGTCGTCGCGGACCATACGCAGGACCTGCCTGACGATCCGCGTCATCGACTCAATGCGCTGGATCTCGGCGGTGGCGCGCTGCTCGACCTCGGGGTCTATCCGATCTCCTTCACTTTCGACGTCCTGGGAAGACCCGAGTCGATCGTTGCCCGGGCCCGGATGAAGGACACCGGGGCGGATGGCACCGTCGCCACGATCTTCACCTACGCGTCCGGCGCCATCGCCACGACGCTCTCGGCGAGCGACACCGCGGGGCGCAACATCGCGACCATTCACGGCACCGACGGCCGGATCGAGATCGACAAGGTTTGGTACGCTCCGACGAGCTTCAGGCGGTACGACGCGACCAACACCGTGGTCGAGGACTACCGTTCGAACGTCGAGGGCAGGGGAATGCAGTACCAGGCCGCCGAACTGGAGCGGCTGGTAGCCGGGGGCAGGATTGCCGGCGAGATTCTGTCGCCTGCCGAGAGCGTCGCCATCATGGCCGCCATGGACGAGGTTCGCCGCCAGATAGGCCTTCGCTATCCCACCGAGTAGCGGGGGAATCACGTGTGCTGGCTTCTGCAGCGGGCAACCGTTGCGGGAGTCGGCCCGTCCTGATGCGCGCGGTCGCGGCTCTGGCCGCAGGCCACCCTTGCGCCGATAGAATAGCCGTATCGAAATGAGGAGATTGGCGCGCCCAAGGGGAATCGAACCCCTGTTCCCGCCGTGAGAGGGCGGTGTCCTGACCGCTAGACGATGGGCGCGGCGGAACTCTTATGGCGTTGAACGCCAACCGCGTCAACCACACTCCAGAAGAGGAAGTGGCGCGCCCTAGGGGAGTCGAACCCCTCTCTGCACCGTGAAAGGGTGCCGTCCTAACCGATAGACGAAGGGCGCCGCGGTGGCGTCCGTATAGGGGGGTTCTAAAAAGCTGGCAAGAGCTAATTCCGGCCTTTTCGCGCTTTCAGCAACCCGAGAAGGTTATTGGCTTTTTCCAGCCGCGCGGACGGTCCCGAACATCGATATGGATGAACTCCCGGCCCGGGTAGCACCCGAGGCCCCCGACCTCCGGATTGGAGCGGGCGAAGGCGATGAGCTCGGACTTGGGCACGCCCGGAATGAAGAAATCCACGGCCATGCAGCGCATGTGGTAGCTGCTGTCGACGCCACCCCCGATGATGTTGCGTATGGGATCGCGATACTGCGAGTTGACCACGATCTTGCGGCCGTAGCGCCGCTCGAAGGAGGAGATCACCGACTGGAGCTTTGTGGATACGCAGGAGTTGTCGACATCTGCGGAAGCCAGGTACATGCCCGAGCGCTGGATGTATCCGTTGTATGATGCCGGCCCGATACCCCAGAAGAAACAGCCGCTGAGGAGCGTTGCGCAGAGGAGCGCCGCGATGAGGCGAATCATGAAGTCTTCCCCGACTGCCGGCCCTTTGCCCGGCCGGATCGTGATCGGGGAAGCTAGTTCGGTTTGGCTAATCCCGGCCTAAGCCGACTGGTTAGTGATCGGTTACCAGGAGCCGGTATTGGGCATCGAGAGCCACGGCTCGGCCGGTGCGAGAGCGGCGCCCTTCTGCAAAATCTCGATGGAGATGTTGTCGGGCGAGCGGACAAAGGCCATGCGGCCGTCCCGGGGCGGACGGTTGATGGTGATGCCCATGTCGGCAAGGTGCTGGCAGTAGGTGTAGATATCGTCGACCTCGTAGGCGAGGTGGCCGAAATTGCGCCCGCCGGTATAGACCTCGGGGTCCCAGTTGTAGGTCAACTCGACCTGGGCGTCGGGCTGGCCCTTGGGCGCGAGGAAGACAAGGGTATAGCGCCCCTTCTCGTTCTCGGAGCGACGAACCTCCTCCAGGCCCAGTCCCTCGCAATAGAAGCGCAGGCTCTCGTCGATGTCGGTGACGCGCACCATTGTATGCAGGTATTTCAAGTCCAGTCCTCCGAAGGTCCGCGGCGGGAGAGACGCGCAGCGGCGCCGTCAGTGTATTTGCGGTGCTGCCATGCGGCAACCCGGCCACACTGATGGGCCATTGCGAAAAAGCCCTGACTAATTCGTAAACGCTTCTTAACTTCCTCGGGTGAATCGGCCAGAGTGCCAACGTCTTGTAGCGTACCCCGTCAGCGGCGGGGCGAGTACGAAAAGGCTTGAGGCATGGGGGCCAAACGACCGCCCGACGGTGACGACTCGGGGTTCCGCTCTTCGGAGCAGAACGAGACCGGTGCACTTCCGGCGCTGGCGCACGCAGGCGATTCCTCCCTCGACGTGATCGAGGTGGTGGGCACCATCAAGTGGTTCGACGTAGCCAAGGGCTTTGGCTTCATCATACCCGACGATGGTCGTTCCGACGTGCTGCTGCACGTCACCTGCCTGCGGCGCGACGGCTACCAGACGGCCTACGAGGGTTCCCGCATCGTCGTGGAGGCACTGGCGCGTCCCGGCGGGCTGCAGGCCTTCCGCATCCTCTCGATGGACGATTCGACCGCCAGGCACCCGGCCCAGATGCCGGCGCCGCGTACGCACGTCACGGTGGA